>DUTX01000135.1 GCA_012841865.1 Acholeplasmataceae bacterium
CAAATTGTTGCTTTTGTCGGCGACGGTGTCAATGACAGCCCTTCTTTAGCTCTTGCTAATATAGGAATAGCTATGGGCGGCGGCACTGATGTTGCGATTGAAACTTCGGATGTTGTGTTAATGAATTCAAACTTCAAACACCTTCCCCACGCCCTTGGTATCACAAAAGCAACAGTTAGAAATATGCGTCAAAACATATTTATTGCTGTGGGTGTTGTGATTGTACTCCTCTTCAGTTTATTTTTCAGCGAATGGATGAATATGTCAATCGGTATGTTGGTACATGAAGCAAGTATTTTAGTTGTGATCTTAAATGGAATGAGACTTCTTAGGTATAAATTAAGAAAGTAAACTTTAAATTTTTTAATAAATGGTGTATTATAATATAAATAAGAAAGGAGAACTTAAATATGAAAAAAGCTACAATCCAATTGGAAACCCTAACTTGTCCATCTTGCCTACAAAAGATAGATAAAGCAGTTAAGTCTTTGGCTGGAGTAGATAAAGAAAGCGTAAATGTAATGTTTAATTCCAGCAAAGTTAAATTAAACTTTGACGAGGAAAAAGTTACTATTGACAATATCGAAAATGCAATTACTGCGCTTGGATATGAAGTGAAAAAATCGCAAGTTAAAGCAGTCTAATATTGATATAAAAACCGACTCAATTAGGGTCGGTTTTTGGATTTTCATTATTTACTCTTCTTAATAGCTGTAGAAATGGTATAATAAGATAAAGGGTGATTAAGAAGGGAGTTGATTTTTGTGTGTGATACTTTATATAAGAAAACCTCCTCTGGTTATGTATTTGGAAAAAACAGTGACCGCAGTCCCAATGAACCTAATTTAACTTTGTTTTATCCACGTCGGAAAACCACAGAAAAATTAGTTCGGTGCACTTATATTGAAATTCCTCAAGTTCCGGAAACTTATGCTGCTTTACTTGTCCAACCCAGTTGGATGTGGGGAGCAGAAATGGGAATCAATGAATATGGAGTAATAATTGGTAATGAAGCCGTCTTTACAAAATCCAAAGGCAAAAAACAAGAACGTCTGCTCGGTATGGATTTGGTGAGATTAGGGCTTGAAAGAGGAAAGACAGCCCAGGAAACTTTAAACATAATTATCGCTTTACTTGAAGAATTCGGTCAGGGAGGAAATTGCGGCTTTGATAAACCTTTTTATTACGATAATTCTTTTTTAATTGTTGATGATAACGAAGCTTTTGTTTTAGAAACAAATGCCAAAGATTGGGTTTATCGTAAAATAGAAGATTATTATAATATCAGTAATCGCCTTTCCTTAAACGATGCTTACACCGCATCAAGTAAAAATATACCAAATTTCGCATCTAAAAACAGTGATTTTCTCTTTACGCATTTTTCCGGTTCTAAACTTCGTGAACAAAGCGGCTGTGAGAGTTTAAGTAAAGATAATTTCCAATTACGGGATATGTTTGCTGCATTACGCAGCCACCATCCAAAAGATGAAAAGCATCTTTATACAAAGGGCAGTGTTCGCAGTGTCTGTATGCATAAGAGCGCTCTTGGTGACCATACGACCGGAAGTATGGTTGTAGTTAAGAAAGGAAATTACAAAATGATTTGGTTAACAGGGGGGTCCACTCCTTGTTTAGCTATATATAAACCAATGACTTTTTCACTTATTGTGCCACCGGTTTTTTCCAATCTGGAAAGTTCTTTAACCTATTGGCTTGACCGCGAATATTTGGTTAGAGCAATCTATGCGGGTCTTATCAATGAAACAGATTATAAAAATCAACTTCAAATTCTAGAAGATAGTTTTATTGAAAAAGCGGAAAAATTGCTTGAAAAAGGAAGCGAAGAGGAGCTTAAAGATTTTATAATTTCTGCATCCGAAAAGGAAAGTGAGTTTGTTGAAGAGTATCGAAAGGAAATTGAATACCTAAAAAATAATCAGGAGAAACTTCCGAAAAGGTGGCATAAACTTACGGAAAAACTCGGTAAGAATGTTTATGAAAGAAGATTAGATAAAAGGCTGAAATAAAAATTTCACATCATGAAAAACGATTTCAGTTTCTAAATTCGCTTGCTATTTTATTAGTTTTTTGCTATACTGGTTAAGAAAAAGTGAAAAGGTAAACCCAGGGAAACCTGGCGACACAAAACTATAGGGCCTGAAAAAGGTAGCCAGTTGCCAAATATTAGAATAATCGACATTATTCTGGTATTTTGTGACTGGCTTTTTTATATTTCTAAGGAGGAGAATTATGTTTAAAAGTAAAGGATTTATTATTGGTATCTTAGTTACATTAATTATTGCACTTTCCGGTATTACATTCGCCTATTGGGCCAACAATGTCAGAGATGCAGAAAAAGAAGTTGACGGAACTGTTGAAATTGGAACTGGTAAAGAAGTTGTTACTCATGTTAACGTAACAGCCCAAAACGGAAAAACACTTGTTCCCGTCGGTCGCGCTGATGATAGTAACGAAGAAGCTGTCGAAGTTGTTCATTTAACTTATACTGTAACTTGGACAGAAGATCGTAACGCTGCTGAAGGTACATTGGGTTATCTTGCTGCGGAAATTTCCAATATTGCTATTGACGGAAACAATGAATTAGGAAATAAATATGCTAATGTAAAAGTTATTACAGCAGCAGCACAAGGCATTGCTTTAAACGGTGAAGAAGTTACCGTTATTGTAGAAATTACTTTGAATGAACCAGAATCCAGAGAGGATTATTTGTTGGTTGCTGGAAAAGATATTACTTTTGATATTAAATTTGCAGTTACTGTAGCATAAGCTAAATCGAATTTGAAAACTTATCAGAAAGGGGGATGGTTATGAAAAAGATTTTGTTTGGTTTATTGATCTTTAACTTATTCATATTTACCATCACGGCATTACCGAAAACCTATGCCTATTGGACTTCGCCCCTTGCTTCTGATACAGTTTGCAATTCAAAGATAAAAATCGGTAGCTGGAAGAAATTCCTCATTTTAGAAGAAGAGGAAGAAATTATAAATCCAAAGGAAGGCATTGAATTCATCTATCAGAATCAATTTTATGTTGTTCTTTGGGATTTAAATCAAAAAGTTTTAAATGATAATAATTGGTGGGGATGGAAAAACCCCTGGAGCGGCGTTAATCGGATTTCTGAAGCTTGGCTTGACAGCAATTACTATGACGAAAGGTCTCTCCCGGTTTTTAAAGACGGCGATTTCTATCTTGCGATTGATGTCGGCGCTACCAACTGCATTCCGGGTAATGATCCGTTTTGGTTTAAGCTAAGCGATGCCTATCTTCCGACCAATATTTATCAGAAAGGCTATATTACAAAATACGGATTTGATTCTGAAGGTATACCCAGATATTGGGTTGCGAAACAATATGTGAATCTAGGACATACGCCCGGATATTATGATTGGGCTTGGGAAGAGATATTAGCCTGGGAAGGATCAACTAAAGCCGGTGATTTAGTTTATCATGATGTTGATGGAACGATTCGCTTTTGGAAAGCCTTGAGGCCAAGCAATATTGTTCCTTCCCCTTCTTCTTCAAAATCCGGCTATTTCTTGGAAATAAAGAACGGTTGGATTTATCCCAAATCCAAAGAAATTGTTAATGTTTGGTTGGAACATAATAACTATTTACCGGGAGATATTATTACCTACGGAGTTGATAATTGTCTCCGCTACAGGTTCTTCCGTTCTGTAAAGTCTTCAATCGGCGAAGTTCCTTTTACCATCATTGGCAGCAAGGAAACCTTAAACGATGAGTACTGGCAAGAAATTAGGTTTAATATTAAATGAAACAAACATTAAAAACAACTAAAAACATTCTATTCATCTTACTGATTACCTATCTTTTAGCCTATCTTTTTGTATCCGTCTTTTTTCCGGAAAAAAGAATTTCTATTTTCGGATATTCTTTTGCGGTGGTAGAAACCAGTTCGATGGAACCAGAAATAAAAGTTAATGATGTTGTCTGCATTGTGCGTGCAAACAAAGATAAACTTAATGTCGGCGATATTATCAATTTCAAGACTTATGTGAAAACGAATAAAGGGGTGCTTGCCGAGATTAATGTAACCCATTACCTGGGTTATAAAGCGGAAGATGGCTTTTTTTATAAAACCCAAAGCTATAATCGTCGCGAAGAGGGCAGTTTTGATTTCTGGTATGATGAGAAAGGAAAGAGAATAGAAGAAGTGCCTACTGATGCTCTCATCGGCAAGGTTGCTTTCTACATCCCTTATTTAGGTCATCTGACAAAAATCTTTCAAGAACCACTGATGCTTATGCTCCTAGCGATTAATACGCTTTTGATTATTTTACTTGTGGTTATTATTAAAAATAAAAAACCGGAAAGTGTTGAAACAAAACAGGACTGAAGATAAAATTCAGTCCCTTGTTTTTTTATTTTTCAGTTGACAATAACCTGGGAATATAGTATAATATTATAGCATAGAAATAATGATTACCATGCCGAGAAAAATGTGAATCCGGGAAATAGCTCAGCTTGGTAGAGCGCTTGGTTTGGGACCAAGAAGTCGCGGGTTCAAATCCTGTTTTCCCGACCATTTGCAGGTATAGTTTAATGGTAGAACATCAGCCTTCCAAGCTGATCGTGCGAGTTCGATTCTCGTTACCTGCTCCATATGTAATTGATGCTGCACTGAAAAAGTGCAGTTTTTTTGTTTTATATCTTATTTAGAGTTTTTTATTGAAATCAGTTCAAGGATTATGTTAAGATATAACAAGTGATAAGGAGCGATTGTATGAAAGAATATGTTTTGAAAAATGAAAAACTGGAAGTGCATTTTATTGATGTGGGGGCGGTTATTACAAAACTGATTCACTTAGAAACAGGAATAAATATTATCGTTGGCCATGAAGATTTGAAAACATACCAAGAAAATAATATTGGCTATATGAATGCCGTTATCGGGCGTCATTCGGGGCGGATTACCGATTTTACCTTAGCAGGTGAAGTTTATCAGGTTACAAAGAATATTAATGGAATCTATCAATTACACGGGGGCTTCCAAGGTTTTAATACGAAAGAATTCGCTGTGGAAACGGGAGAAAATTGGATTATGTTCACCACCACTTCTAAAGACGGAGAAGAAGGCTATCCCGGCGCGGTTGCTTTTTCAATCACATACAGTCTTTATGAAGATGAAGTTCATTTGCTTTATGAAGCAACGACAAGTAAAACCACTGTTCTTAGTTTCACTAATCACGCCTATTTTAATTTAAACGGCGATGTTACTAAAGACATCTTAAATCATGAATTATATTTGAATGCAGATCGTTATTTGCTTCTAGATCAAAATCTGATTCCTTATGAAGCTGCCCCTTTAGATAATACACCTTTAGATTTTCGAAAAATGAAACCAATTGGTAAAGATCTAAATCAAGATTTCAAGCAATTACATATTGCCGGAGGTTTTGACCATCCTTATCTACTCAATAAAGAAAATAAAATTAATCATGTCGCAACTCTTCGTTCGCCTTTAACCGGTTTGACTTTGGATATTCATTCGACGGAAGATGTTGTAGTTTTTTATGCAGGAAATGCAATTAATGATGATTGTACGGTCGTAGGGGGGATAAAGGGCTATAAACATATGGCTTTATGCTTGGAAACTCAAGGCATTCCTAATTCTCTAAATATCGAGGAATTTAAAGAAAAGAATATTTACGGACCGGAAGATAAATACCTTCAAAAGACAATTTGGAAAATAAGTACATAAGATGCTCTGGGCATCTTTTTTAACTTGTGGTTTACTAAAAATAATCCTAATTAATTCAAAAAAATTGAAGTAAGTGCTGGGTTTTATGGTATAATGTTAGTAGAGAGATTATAAAAGGAGAAGGTAATGATAAGTTTATCTGATGAGGCGAAAACATTAGAAATGTTGGCTGTTGTTAAGGAAAAACCGGAAAAAGGTTTTTCACTTAAAAAAGTTACAATCTCAACTGATCTTAAAGCTGATGAAGTATTGGTTAAAGTATACCGGGCATCTTTTTGTGGAACGGATTATCACCTTTATACCTATGATGATTATGCGAAAGGGCGGATTAAGCTACCACTAATTGTCGGCCATGAGTTCAGTGGCGAAATTATTAAAATCGGAATGAATGTAAATAATCTTAAGGTCGGTGATGTTGTAAGCGCGGAATCACATATTATTTGTGAGGAGTGTGAGTTCTGCAGACGGGGCGAAGGTCATATTTGCGTTGAAACAAAAGTTTTGGGACTTGATACGGACGGTTGTTTCGCAAACTACGTTAAACTGCCTGCTGCTAATTGTTTTGTAAATTCTAAAGACATTAATCCGCTCTTTTTATCAGTGCAAGAGCCTTTAGGAAATGCCGTGCATACGATGGCTCATTTTCCGATTAAAGATAAAAACGTGGTGATTTTAGGTTGCGGACCAATCGGCCTTTTAGCCGTTGATGTTGCGAAAGCGTATGGGGCTCGCAAAGTCATTGCGATTGAAGTCAAACCTTATCGCGAAACTTTGGCTCTCGAAATCGGCGCCGATGTGGTAATCAATCCGACGCGAGAAGATGTTGTTCTTCGGGTTTTGGAAGAAACTGGTGGCCTCGGAGCGGATGTCATCGGTGAGTTCACCGGCAACAAGCAAGCTATAGAACAAGCCTTTAAATATCTAAAAGCTGGCGGTGCCATTAGTATGCTTGGGCTTCCAAGCGAAAAAATTGAACTGGATTTTTCTCATGATGTAGTTCATAAAGGCATCAGCATTTACGGCGTTACAGGAAGAAGAATTTATGATACATGGCATCAGGTTAGGGAACTTGTAGAAAGTGGAAAACTTCATTTAGATAAGATTATCACGCATGAACTTCCGCTCAGAGAAATTAATCGTGCCGGAGAAATCATGGGTAGCGGGAATTGCGGAAAAATTGTTTTGATTCCGGAGGAGATAGATGAGTAAATTAGGTTTTATTCAAGAAAATATCGAGGGGTTAAAAGCCGAAGGCACTTATCGGAAATTGCCTGTTAATTTCGGACCTTGTACAAACGTTATTAATTTAAATGGCCATAAAGTCGTCAATCTTTCTAGCAATAATTATCTTGGACTGGCGAATCATCCCCGCTTGCTTAAAGCTGCAGTGAGTGCAACCGAAAAATACGGAGTCGGTGCCGGCAGTGTGCGTACGATTGTCGGTAATCAGGATTTGCTTGAAGAGCTAGAAGTGATTCTCGCTAAGTTTAAGGAAGAAGAAGCGGTTACTTGTTTTCAATCGGGACTAAATTGTAATATCGGTACTATTCAAGCGATTGTTTCAAAAGAAGATTTAATATTGAGCGATGAATTGAACCATGCTTCGATTATCGACGGCATCAGATTATCACGGGCCGATAAAGCAATTTATCGTCACAGCGATATGGAACATTTAGAAGCAATTCTTAAAGAAAAACGTTCGCTATACAGAAATGTTTTAATCATTACCGATGGTGTTTTTTCAATGGACGGCGATCTTGCCAAGCTTCCGGAAATTGTTTCGATTGCGAAAAAATACGATTGCCTGACTTATGTTGACGATGCACACGGGAGCGGCGTCTTGGGTCGTGGCGGCCGCGGAACCGTTGACCATTTCGGTTTGAACGGCGAAATAGATTTCATTATTGGAACCTTAAGTAAAGCTATCGGTGTTATCGGTGGCTATGTTGCTTCGAAACAAGTAGTAAAAGAATGGTTATTGCATCGAGCTCGTCCTTTGCTGTTTTCAACGGCTTTACCGCCTGCAGCGACCGCAGCAACAATTGAAGCGGTAAAAATCTTAATGGAAAGCGAAAAGTATACACATAAATTATGGGATAATGCCAAGCATTTTAAAGCTGGTCTTACAAAACTGGGTTTTGATATCGGCAAAAGCGAAACACCTATTACTCCGGTAATGATTGGTGAAGAAGCGAAAACTATGGAATTTTCCCGCATATTGCTTGAAGAAGGTGTTTTTGTTTCCGGAATAGTTTTTCCGACCGTTCCTCAAGGTGCCGGCCGTTGCCGGGTGATGATTAGTGCAAGCCACACCCAGGAAGATTTGGACTTTGCACTTCGAGCTTTTGAGAAGGTCGGGAAGAAATTGAAGATAATTTGAAAGGAGCGGAAAATGAAGTTTAAGAAAAAAATGGTTGTTGCTCATCGTGGTGCTTCTGGGTATGCCCATGAGAACACTTTACTGGCTTTTCAAAAAGCAATTGATTTAAAAGCTGATTGTATTGAAACTGATATTCGCAGAACTAAAGATGGTTTTATTGTTTTATATCATGATGCAGCGATTAACGGGAAGTACCTAACGGACATTACTTTCGGCGAATTACAGGAGGAAGCTCGGAAAAAGGATTTTCAAGTAGCAACTTTGGAAGAAGGATTAGCTTATGTAAAGGGGAAGATTCTAATTGATATTGAGTTTAAAGAAGACGGTTATGTAGAAGAAGCTGTTGCTATCATTCAGAAACATCTTCGCAATGATGAGTTTTTCATTCGTTCCTTTTTGGATGAAGTCTTGATTCAAGTTAAGGAAATTGATCCGAATATTATAACTGCGCTATTACTGGGAAAAAGCAATCCAAAAAATCCGATTCGAACCAGACTTTCCGAAATCTTCCCGGGAAGACGTTTAAGGCGCACCAAAGCCGATTTTGTCTCCCCGCATTATCGTTTATTGAAATTCTTTTTTGTAACAAGAATGAATTTTGGAAAATATTCGGTATCGGTTTGGACAGTCAATGATGAGGAGATAATCAAAAAAGTAATCTTCCGTCATAAAGTTGACAACATCGTCAGCGACTATCCCGATCGGGTAATGAAATATTTGCATAAATAAAAGGAGGAAAACCTCCTTTTTATTTAATGTTATATATTTTTGAATACTTTTTAATTAAATAATTTATATAATGTTTAGGATTGAATTTTTCGCCGACACAGATTTTGAATAATTCTTTCGGTGGTTTGCTTGAACCGTAGAAATGCAGATGTTCTTTCAACCAGAGATTGATTTCTTTTGTAGTGCCTGTTTCCAAAGATTTAAGAACTTTAAAATCTTTGTTCATTACTTTATAGATTTGTGCGGAATAAGCTGATCCTAGAGCATAAGTCGGAAAATAGCCGAAGGAACCGCCTGCCCAATGGATGTCTTGGAGGACGCCTTCTTTAGCGCTTGGAACATCGAGTCCGAGATATTCTTTATATTTCGCATTCCAGGCTTTGGGAAGATCTTTTACTTCTAGTTCATTATTAAACAAAGCTTTTTCAAGATCATACCTGATCATAATATGAATCGGATAAGTGAGTTCGTCGGCCTCGGTCCGGATTAGTGTCGCTTCGACTTTGTTGATTAGTTTATAAAAATCGGTAACTTTGACGCCACGGAGCTGTTTTTTAAAGATGCCTTTTAGTTTTGGAAAATGGATTTTCCAGAATTCAAGACTACGGCCGATAATATTTTCATAAAAGCGGGATTGGGATTCATGCAAAGCCATTGAGCCTCCGCCTCCGGAAAGCGTATAGTCCAAATCGGGACTAACTTGCTGCTCGTAGAGGGCGTGACCGAGCTCATGGATTCCGGAGAAGATTGCGGAAGTGAAATTGTCTTCATAATAATGATTGGTGATTCTGACATCCGTCGTTCCGAATCCGGAAGTGAAAGGATGTTCGCTCTCTTTTAACACCCCCTTATTTAAATCAAAATCCAAGACTTTTACAATATACTCTAGAAATTCTTTCTGTTCAGATTTTGGATAATGAAGTTTATTGAACTCATCATTGATTTCAAGGTTTGAGTCAATTATTTTTAGCACAAAAGGAACCAACTCGGTTTTGATTTTTTCAAAGAATTGATCATATTCCTGTATAGTCATACCTTTTTCATACTCATCGAGCAGGATATCATAACCTTTCAATTTATCGGTTTCAACATATTTAATATATTTGCGGTTGAAATCGACAATTTTTTCTAAAGTCGGTCGAAAGATTTCGTAGTCGTTGCCCCGTTTTGCTTTTGCCCAAATGCTTTCACTTTCAGCAAGCAAACTCATATAATCAATATATTCGTCAATCGGAACCTTTTTAAGTTTGTCTAAACCCTCTTTTGACTCAGTAATTTCATGTTTTAAGACTTCGTCATCAAGTTCATCCCTTCTTAAATAAAGTTCGTCAATGATTTTGACTGTTTCCGGTGCTGTTTGTAATTTATATGTTTCTTCGCTTAAGATTCCGACTTGGCGGGACCTAAGCGGAAAACAGCCTTCGGGAGCTTCGGTATTGGAGTCCCAGCTGATCATAAAATTGACAAATTGATAAGCGAGCATCTTTTTTCTAATGTTTTCATATTGTTTAATTGTGCTTTCCATTTTTCACCTCAAGTAATTATACCACTTTTATTTTGATTAAAATAAATACAGCATTTTATATTTTGTTTCAGCCTGACGATTTTATAACAGTTATTTATAAAGATGATAAAAATTTAAGCGAAAATAGGAAATTATGTTATTATATAAGAAAAGGAGGTAGATTATGGCAATCGTTTCTCTTACTACTTATTCTTCAAAATTGAAAATGAACACTCTGATTACGCTTATTATTCCTGACTCACCTAATATGGATAAGCCTATGTCCGAGCGCAAGGTTTTATGGCTCTTGCATGGTTTAAGCGATAATGCGACTGCTTGGATAGTTCGGACCAGGATTGAAATGTACGCAGCAAAGCATGGAATTATCGTTATTATGCCTTCGTTTGACCGCAGTTTTTATTTTGATGATGTGAACGGAATGGACTATTTCTCCCATTTAACTCAAGAACTTCCTGAGTATTTTGAAAAAGTCTTTGGCTTGTCTCGAAAAAAGGAAGACAATTTTATTGCCGGTCTTTCCATGGGAGGTTATGGTGCTCTGAAAGCGGGACTCACTTACCCAGAACAGTATTTTGCTGCAGCAAGTTTCTCGGGTGTAATCGCTCTTGAGGTCTTAGCTAATTTTAGGGATACTCAAAGAGAAAAAGAATTTCCGTTTATTATAGAAGAATTTATAAATCTAAAAACTTCTAAGAATAACCCCGTGAATTTGCTTGCTTTGAATAAAGATATTAAACTATATGTTTCTTGCGGCTTACAAGATGAACTTCTTTCTGCAAGTAAAATCTTTGAAGAAAGAGCGAAGAGTTTGGGTGTTGAAGCAGAATTTGTTTATCGAAACGGAGGGCATGATTGGTTTTTCTGGGATGAGGAAATTGAAAACTTCCTTCGTTTTGCTCTATATTAAGCCTGATGAAAATACAGGAATAATTTATTCTGTAATAATTAATAATATAATGAGGCGAAGAAAGTTTTTTTCTTGAAAAAAAACCTGAAATGTGGTAAAATCGTCTTGATATTTTTCCTTTTTTTAGGACATATCAGATCAAGATAAAAAATGCCGGTATATTTAATTAAAGATAGTTTTTATTTTTCATTAATTGCAAATATACGAGGTATATTTGCTTTTTTTAAAAAGATTATTAGGAGGTAATATGGCTACTAAAAGTAAACTGCCGATTAATGAAATCGGAATGCAGAATCCTAAACTTTATAGTCGCGTTAGGACTATTATTGAAACACCGTTTAATTGGAACAATGTTCATCATGTAAAAAGTTTGGCAGAAGCTTATGAACTTGCAAAAGGGGCTCCGGGAACTATTGTAACCGGTCTTGATGTTTACAATGCTGAAGAATTGGGACTTCCGAAAGATGCGAAAGTATTGCTCTTTAATGACGGAAAAATCACCGGTCGTCAAGCAAGACTCAGACGTTTAGTAAACGATGAAAACAGAAATAAATACGCCGACTTGTTGCGTGAGGTAGTTTTCCACACGCGCAAACGTAAAATGTATCATGCTCAGGTTTATGTGGGTCTGGATAAAGAATTTATGATTAAAGCACATTTGTTGGTTCCGGAAGGATATGAAAACACGCTTTATTCATGGATGCTAAATTTCCAGGCAGTTGATGAAGAATATTCAAAGGTTTATCAAGATTCAATCCTTTTGGATGAAGGTGACATCTACATTTTCGCAAACCCCGACCTTGCACCGGCAGAATTTCCGGAGGGACTCGCTTTATTTGATGCGGACCATAACTCTGCTGCAATTCTCGGGATGCGTTATTTCGGTGAATTTAAGAAAGGAACTTTAACGCTTGCTTGGACAATCGCAGAAAGAAACGGTTATACCCCTTGTCATGGCGGTCAGAAACGCTTTAACTTTGAAGACGGCAAACAAAAAGTCATCAGCGTTTTCGGTCTTTCCGGTTCCGGAAAATCGACCATTACTCTATCGAACCATGACGGCAAGCTCTCAACGACGGTCCTTCACGACGACGCTTTTATTATCTCCAATAAAGATGCTTCCTCAATTTGTTTGGAACAGTCTTATTTTGATAAAACTCAGGATTATCCTTTGACTGAACCGCAGTCTAAATATTTCGTTACCATTCAAAATTGCGGGGCGACTTTGGATTCCGAAGGGAGAGTCGTTCCCGTTACCGAGGATATTCAAAGCGGAAACGGAAGAACAGTCAAATCACGTTTTGCGGCAATGAACCGTGAATACCGCTTTTCGCACCCTTGTGATGCAATTTTCTGGATTATGAAAGATAATAGCCTACCTCCGGTTGTAAAAGTCAATCAGCCGGAACTTGCTTCGGTAATGGGGGCAACCCTTGCAACAAAACGAACGACCGCAGAATATGTGCCGGGAGAAGACCCCAATAAACTTGTCATTGTGCCTTACGCTAACCCCTTCCGGCTATACCCTTTAGAAAAGGATTATTTGAAATTTAAACAATTGTTTGAAGAAAGAAAAATTGATTGTTATATCATCAATACCGGTTTCTTCTTAGATAAGAAAATTGGACCGAAAACAACCTTGGGCTTAATTGAAGACATTGTTACCGAAAAAGCAAAATTTGAACCCTTCGGTCCCTTCTCAGCTCTCGAATACTATCCGATCGAAGGTTATCTGCCTGATTTTACTGACAGAACTTATCTAGAAATGGTCAAAGCCAGACTCCTTGACCGCTTAAATTATGTTTCGGAACTTGATGATTTTAATAAACTTCCGGAGGAAGCTTTAAACGCAATCAAGAAAGTTACGGAAGAAATTTGATGTTAGGAGGTAATTATGGGCGTTAAGATTGTAGAGACGAGTCTCAGGGATGGTCATCAATCCCTATTCGCTACCCGGATGACGACCGAGGAAATCTTGTCTGCCCTGGAGGAAATAGATCAGGCGGGCTACTATGCTCTTGAAGTATGGGGGGGCGCTACATTTGATGCTTGTTTAAGATTTTTAAACGAAGATCCTTGGGAAAGATTAAGACAGATCAGAGCTGTTTGTAAGAACGCGAAACTGCAGATGCTCTTTCGCGGCCAAAATATCCTCGGCTATAAACACTATCCCGATGATATCGTTGAGAAGTTTGTAGAAAAGTCGCTTGCAAACGGGATTGATATTATCCGTGTTTTTGATGCGCTCAATGATATCAGGAATTTGAAATGTGCCGTTGATGCCACCAAAAAATACGGCGGTCATTGTCAGATTGCCTTAAGTTATACGACAAGCCCCGTTCATACCGTTGAATATTATGTTAAGCTTGCGAAAGAAGTCGAAGTAATGGGGGCAGATTCTCTCTGCATTAAGGATATGGCAGGTGTGCTCTTACCTGGTGCTGCTTATGAACTAGTTTCCCGTTTGAAGGAAAATACAAAGTTGCCGATTGAACTGCACTCTCATTGCACTGGGGGTGTTGCCGAAATGACTTATATGAAGGCAATTGAAGCGGGTGTCGATATTATTGATACGGCTTTATCCCCCTTATCCGGCGGGACAAGCCAGCCGGCTACTGAATCTTTTGTCTATTCTTTACAAGGCACAAAATATGATCCGAATATGAATGCGGATATGCTGGAAAAGGCTGCGGAAAAACTTAAAAAAGTAAAAAATAAATATTTAGAAAACGGACTTTTAAATCCGCGGGCACTTGCCACCAATCCCGATATCTTAAAATATCAGGTTCCTGGCGGTATGCTTTCGAATCTGATGAGTCAGCTGAAAAACCAAGGAATTTTTGACAGATTTGAAGAAGTGTTGCGGGAAGTTCCGAAAGTAAGGGCCGATTTAGGTTATCCGCCCTTGGTTACACCTTTATCGCAGATGGTTGGAACCCAAGCGGTCTTTAATGTCTTGACCGGGGAGAGGTATAAACTTGTTCCTGATGAAATCAAAGAATATCTACGGGGACTTTATGGGACTAGTCCTGCTTTGATTAATCCTGAGGTTAAAGAAAAAATAATTGGAGATGGTCCGACTATCAGCCACCGTCCGGCGGATGATTTAAAACCGCAGTTTGCTAAGCTGAAAGAAAAATATCAAGATTTGATTGAATCCGATGAAGATGTTCTCTCAATCGCTTTATTTGAAAATATCGCCGTAAAATTTTTAGAAAATAGAAAAAAACCGCAACTCGAACAAGAGGTTGTAGAAATAAATCTCTATATAGGTAGGTGAACATATGTTACTACAAATTCCCACAACTGAATTACTGACCTATATTATCGGGGCGGCCTTGTTGCTGGCTCTCTTAATAATTCTCATTTTTGCATTAGCCTTCTATAGACTTGCTGGCAGCAAAGTTGAAACAAATGCTGAAAACGAAGCGGATGAAGCAAGAAATCCAGTTTTAGTACCAAAGGCCGAATCCCAAGCATTTTCGCTTGAGGAAATTACCGATGAAGATATGATGGTTGCTGCTTTAATTGCAACAATTGATTTTGCCGAGGAAACAAAGAAAGACGTTCGGCTCCTTTCAATCAGACAAATAGGTTAAGGAGGATAATATGAAAGTATATAAAGTGAAAGTAAACGGAAAAGTATATGTTGTAGAAGTGGAGAGTGTAGAAGAAGTCCAAGGTGCGATTGAAACAGCGCCTAAGGTACAAGAGGCGCCTGCGCTCGCACCTAAGGCCACCCCACAAGCAGCTGCTCCGGCGGAGGGAACGATTGTAAAAGCGCCGATGCAAGGTACGATAATTAATGTAAAAGTTAATGTCGGCGATACCGTAAATAAGGGCGATGTTGTTGCCGTCTTAGAAGCGATGAAATTAGAAAATGATATTGTCAGTCCGACTTCGGGAGTCGTAAAGCAAGTTTTGGTACAGAAGGGCCAAAATGTCGATAATCAGGCTCCTTTGGTTGTGATTGGCTAAAACGGCACTTTTTAGTGCTGTTTTTCACATAAATATGCGTTTTCAAAATCAACTTCTGTTTTCGACCCTTCCCTCCACCAATACCTATTTAAAGGAAAATTATCGCAATCTTCCTAACTATACGGTTGCAATCGCCAAGCATCAAACCGCTGGCCGAGGTCGGATGGACCGAATTTGGGTTGACGGGGACGACTTATTGCTTTCGGTATTAATCAAAGATAGTTTAGAACCAAACAAAATCTCGCAACTGGCTTTGGTTGCTGCAGCTGCGGTTTGGAAGACTCTTGCTCCTTATCTTGCCGTTGAGATTAAGTGGCCGAATGACATTGTTTACCGTGACCGCAAGATTTCTGGAATTTTAATTGAATCCGTGATTATTTCCACTACCTTAGCAGCCCTTATCATCGGTATTGGAATTAATGTCAATACTAAGAAGTTTCCTGAAGAACTTTTCCAAAAAGCAACTTCACTTACACTTGTAACAAAAGAAGAATATGATCAAAAAAAACTAAAAGATGATTTGCTTTATAACCTTGATTATTATTATCAGGATTTCTTAACTTCAGGAAATGAATATTTAAAAATTTGTTGCGAAAATTCTTCGCTTCTGGGTAAAGAGGTCGTTATCGATGATTTTAGAAATCCAAAATCAGCTCTTGTTCTAGACATTCTAGAAAGCGGCAATATTCTCCTTGAAGTTGAAGGAAAAAAGCGTGAATATTCATCGGGCGAAATCTCCCTAAAAGAATTTTATAACACGGAGGTAAAATAATGCGTAAGTTTTTTCGCGATTTCCGCACCTTTATCCAAAGGGGTAATGTTTTGGACCTTGCAACCGGAATCATTATCGGCGGTGCTTTTAACACGATTGTAAAAAGTTTGGTTAATGATATCTTGATGCCGATTATAGGTTTAATCGGCGGGAAGAATATTTCCGAAGCCTCTCTTGTTTTGGTTCCCGCTGTTACAAACGAAGCTGGTGAGGTTTTGGAAAATGCGGTAACCTTAAATTATGGACTTTTTTTCCAAGCAATTATTGATTTTTTGATTGTCGCTTTTACAATCTTCATAATTATCAAAGCGGCGACATCTTTTCAAAGAAGAATGGAAGCATTGAGAAGAAAGAAAGAAAAGGAAACTCCGCCGGAAGATTTGAAGCCGACAACCGAAGAATTGCTTACAGAAATAAGAGATTTGTTGAAAAAAGAAACAGCCTAGGTCGGCTTTCCGCACCCAGGCTGTTATTTTTTTAACTTAGAAGAAGGGATCGAAGAAACATCTTCTTCGTCTCCTTCTACAACAACAGCAGCAACAGAA
>DUTX01000136.1 GCA_012841865.1 Acholeplasmataceae bacterium
AGCTGACTTTACGGTTGTTTGAAACTCGTAAGGAAGTTGAAGAGTTAATTGATAAACAACTTGAAACTTTACAAACCGATTATATTGACATGTATTTGTTGCACGCAATGAATAAAGATCGGCTTCAAAAAGCAAAAGAATGGAATGTTATTGAAATTCTGGAAAAATGGAAACAGGAAGGAAAAATAAGATATATCGGCTTTTCTTTCCATGATAATTATGAGACCTTTAAAGAAATGCTTGATTTTTATGATTGGGATTTTTGCCAGATTCAACTTAACTATTTAGATACAGAATTCCAACAAGGCATTCAAGGTTATTATGATTGTGAAAAGCGTAATATTCCGGTTGTTATTATGGAGCCGATTAAGGGTGGAAAGTTAGCGAAGTTTAATGGAAAGATTGAGAAAATCTTTAAGGATTATAGTGACGCCTCAATTGCTTCCTGGGCATTAAGATGGGTTGGAAGTCTTCCTGGGGTAAAAGTAATTTTAAGTGGGATGAATGAGCTTGAGCAGATGGTAGAAAATGTAAAAACCTTTTCTGATTTTAAACCTTTAAATGAAAAGGAAACGAAGATTATTGAAGAAGTAAAGAAAGCTCTTCATGAGATTAAAGCCGTCGGTTGTACAAACTGTAAGTATTGTCTGCCTTGTACTGTCGATATCAATATTCCAGCCTACTTTGCTTTATATAATAATTTCCGGATGTTTAACAATGTAGAAGCTTCGAAATATGAACTAAAACATCTTAAGAATAAATCGGCATTACCGAACGAATGCATCGAATGCGGAAATTGTGTGGAGGCATGTCCTCAAAAGATAGATATACCGAATGAATTGAAAAGAATGAGCAAGGAATTGGACTTTCTTGCGTTTTAAGGAGAAAATAAGATTGTTTTCTCCTTTTTTAACAAAAAAAACTTTTGATAAAAATTTATATCTTTGAAAAGGTGTTCATTTATTTGTGGTATTGTGTTATAATATGAGTAAAGAGAGTTGATTTTCGTGAAAAAAGTTGTGATCGTTGAAGGTAAACATGATCTTTCCAGACTCAAACAGATCTTCCCAAAAATGTCCGTTCTTATTACTAACGGCAGTGCGGTCAGTGATGAGTTTTTGGAATTAGTGCGCAGTTTAAGTGAAAAAAATGAAGTAGTTTTGCTTTTAGATCCTGATTATTCAGGCGAAAGAATCAGAAAAACAATATCTTCTTATTGTCCTAATGTAAGCCATGCTTTTGTAAGAGTTAAAGACGCAATCAGTAAAAATGGTAAAAAAATCGGCGTCGAACATGTGGATTTAGAAATCTTAAAAAATGTTTTAAATAATGTTTCTAAAGCTGATTATCATGAAAACGTAACAGTACAAGATCTTTATGACTTAGGTTTGGTTGGAAATAAGGAGAGCAAAAAGAAACGAAAATTACTTTGTGAGAGGCTTAATATCGGCTATGTTAACGGTAAACAATTAGCACAAAGACTCAATCTTTTTAATATTACTCTAAAACAAGTTAAGGAAGTTTTATGATTGGAAATATCAAGAATACTAAATCAATACTGGAAAAATATCAATTGCGCGCAAAAAAAAATTTCGGTCAAAATTTTCTTGTTGATGAAAATATTTTAATGAAGATTGTAGAAGCAGCAGGACCCGATTTAGAGACTGGTGTCTTGGAAATTGGCCCCGGAATTGGAGCTTTAACTGAAGTTTTGTTACAAAATTTTTGTAAGGTTTTAGCTTTTGAAATTGATAATAATCTTTTTTCTCTTTTGGAAGAAGAATTAAAAGAATATAAAAACCTAAAACTAGTTAACAAGGACTTTTTGAAAGTTGATTTAGAAAAAGAATTTGAATATTTTAGTGATTGTAAAAGGGTTATTGTGGTCAGCAATTTACCATATTATATAACTACGCAGATAATTTTACGGTTTTTGGAAGAAGACTACAGAATAGAAGAATTATTTTTTATGGTCCAAAAAGAAGTTGCTGAAAGACTGGTTGCTGAAAAAGGAACGAAAGATTATGGTTCACTATCGGTTCTGATGAAATACAGAAGCGATGCCGAAATTCTTTTTCACGTATCCAGAAATTGTTTTTTGCCGCGACCAAATGTGGATAGTGCTGTCATTAAATTAAAGAAAAGAAAAGTTGATTTAGGCATTAAAAATGAAAATCAATTTTTAAAATTCATTCGAAATATCTTTACCCAAAGACGGAAAACATTAGTTAACAACCTTCTCCAGACTTATGGGTTTTCTAGGGAAAAAATTTATGAACTCTTAAGAGATGGGGGAATTAATGAAAATGTTCGGAGCGAAGCTTTAAGTTTAGAGAAGATTGCAGAAATCTATAAAGGTATCTTTGAAGCACCTAATTAAGGAGAGAGTCATAACTTAATATAGGTGATAATGTGGATGTAGCGAGTCTTGTTGTTTTGAAGAGCGACGAAAAGAAGATCATATATCTGATAGATGAGATCGTTAATCAGGATAAAGTCTATATCTCCGGTCTTCATTACCGGATTCGCAAAATTGTTGCCTTGGAGGA
>DUTX01000137.1 GCA_012841865.1 Acholeplasmataceae bacterium
ATTACTTCACCAACAGGTAAAATTTACATTGGCCAGTCGGTAGATATTGAAAGGAGATGGGCGGATCATAGGTCAATGCCAAAATCAGATAAGGGGAATCTCTTATATAATTCATTCTTAAGCCACGGAGTAGACAGTCATAAGTTTGAAATTTTAGAGCGGTGCAGTAGGGAGATGCTAAACGAGAGAGAGCGATATTATATTAAGAAGTATGACACATTTGATACTGAACACGGATTAAATTTAACCAAAGGAGGAGACAGCAAGGTAGTATTTAGTAAAAAAACTTTGCAAAAAATGAGTGAAGCCAAAAAAGGGGTAAGATCTAAACATCTAATCGGCTACAAACATAGCAAGGAAACAAGGGATATTTTAAGAAAGAAGTCGATTGGCAATAAGAATTGGCTGGGGAAACATCATTCAGAGGAGACTAAAGAAAAATTAAGACAGGCAAATTTAGGGAAAAAACATTCAGAGGAGACTAAAGAAAAATTAAGGATATTGAGCACTGGACGTAAATATCCTAATAAAAAGAAACCAACAGAAGAGACAAAGGCTAAGATAGCTAAATCACTAACAGGAAGGAAAAATAAGGTTAATGGGACATCCATATATTATGGCGTTAGCATGAGAAAAAACAGAAAATCCATCTCATGGCAAGCCGTAATAAAGATAAATAAAAAACAAAAACATATTGGCTGTTTTAAAACAGAGATAGAGGCTGCAAAAGCATATGATAACTTTGTTAAAGAGAATATCCCTTACAAGATACCTTTAAATTTCGAGTAGCATTTAACTAAATAACTCCACAATGTTAATCACCAAGTAATTTGTGACTGAAATATGCACATAATCGGTCCAAAAAGCGCTGTTTTTGTTAAAAATGTTTAAATTCTGCACTTTTACATGAAAAAAGTTGTATAAAAATTTGGTATATTAAGTAGGATGGTTTATCTTTGTAATACTAAAAAGAACGAAAACAATAACAATTTTTAAAAAACAAAGTTATGAAAACAGTAGAATTTGTACAGAAAGGAAAAGCTAAATTTAATGCTACAAAGGCACAGTATAACTACCTTAAAAGCCTAGGCGCAGAAATATGCGTGTTTGAAAACAGATTCTTAAACTACTTTTCCAAAAAGCAGGCAAGCGAAGCCATAGATCTATTAAAAGCTGGACACAAAGTTGTATTTAAATAACCTCCAGTATCGGAATTTATTAACAATTAAAAAAAAAGAATTATGAAAACAAATGAATTAACAACTGAAAAAGTGATGAGTTTAGTGAAATATTACGAAGACTCCGCCTATTTAGACTCGAGGTCTGTAACAAGCAGAGACAATGACCCATGCGAAAATGACGAAGTATATAATAAAGCGGTCGAAATTGCCGATGAAGCATTAATCGGATATGAATATATAGAAGATGAAGATTGTGGAAATTATTGCCGTGCAATATGGCACAAAATTTCCTAAAAAAACAAGGTTATGAAAACAAAATCAAGACAATCAAAACAGGACAGACAGGACAGACAGAGCAGACAGGACAGACATGCAAATCTAATGATCGCAGTGGCGGTAATTGCAGGTATTTACTTCATAGTTTGGGCTTTAATCGGAATCATATTATGAAACTAATTGACATCCCTGAAATTGACGAGACCGGCACATATTACATACTTACGGATGAGATTGATCCGGAAACAGGCGACAACGTGGAGGCGGAATTTTTCGTTGACATTGTGACGAGGTGGACAACATTAACGTATTATGATATGCCTCCGGAGAGTAGGATGACATACGCATTTGTCAATGCAGAGTGTTACAGCGATCAGCTGACGGCGAAGGAGCGGTCGGAATTGGAGGAGCAGCTTGAAAAGCATATTTACGATAGGTATGATGAGTATTTTTAACTTGTAAACAATAAACATGAGGAGTATTATGGAAACGAAAAACAAAGGCATTAGTTTAGAAACAAATGACGTGATCGAAATGCTATCCCGCAAGCTGGGTGTTGACATTACGGACAAATCACGAAAGAGGGATATAACAACGGCACGGTTTGTGGCATTTCATTGGCTAAGGGAGAACGGCTACACGTGCGTTGAGGTAGGCGATATGTTCGGGGTGCACCATA
>DUTX01000138.1 GCA_012841865.1 Acholeplasmataceae bacterium
ATTTTATGTTGACATATACACATGTGAAAACGGAAACGATAAATATTTTTTAAATAGAAATAAATTATCATTGTTGCGCTGATTGTGTAAGCAAGTAAAACGACGATTAAACTATTATAGGAAATCCAAGGAATGAAGGTTAAAGCGTAGATAAGCGCAAGTTTAATAATATCCGCAATTAAATTCATTCGGAAAAGGAATTTTGCTTTTCCAATTGCTTGCATAATTGCCCACATAGGCGAAAGTAAATAATAAAAGATAAAAAATATACTCAGTTTAATGACATAATCAGCCCCGATATCGGTATCGTATACCAACTTCATATATTCATAAGCATAGGAACTCAAAAGGATTGTAACCAAGATTCCCGGAACAAAAGAAAGGAGAAAGGATTTTTTTATATAATGGATAACTTCGTTTTTTCTTCCAAGCGCATTGCTACGGCTGATGTTGGGGATGATTGCAGTTGCAATTGATTGTGAAAGAAAAGAACAAAGAGTAATTAATGGCAACGCATAGGCAGTGATGGCACTGTATTTAAAAAGGATTTCTTTGGAATCAAAGCCTATTTTAGTTAAAGCGAGAGTATAGATAATTGGTTCAAAAAATTCGGTTAGATTACCAAGGAGCCTTGAAAAAGTTGTAGGCATGGCGATGCCGAGGATTGCTCCTTTCGGATCATTCGCATTTTCGGTGAAATTTTTATCTTTCAGGCGATAAATTTTAATAATAATAAAAATTAAAGAAATTAATTCACCGACGCCCATGGCGACAATTGACATTGTGACTGCGGTTATAAGTCCATAAGGATAAAAGATGAACAAGAAAAGCGTTCCGAAAGCAATCCTGGCAATTTGTTCAATTAGGTTGGCATAAGCTGTAATATTGATACGGTTTCGGCCATTAAAGTAGCCGCGAAAGATATTGTTAAGCATTACCAATGGAAGAAATAAGAGGCAAGAAAGAATTGGATAAAAGGCTTCCTCTTGGCGGAGTCCGTAGTTCACGAGTGGTTTTAAGATTAATACAAGGATTAATGAAGTAATGGCGGTTGTAAAAAGGCCGATTGTGATTGCGGAAGTGATGATTTTCTTTTCGGAGTATTTTCTTGTCACCATATTTTCCGCAATCACTTTAGATAGCGAAGTGTTTAATGAAAAACCGGCAATAGACATGAAAAGCATGATCGATGGTAAAACAAAAACATAAAGAGAAATGCCTTCATTGCCGAGTAATCGGGTCAGTATAATCCTGTTTGCAAGGCTTAAAACCCGAATGATTAAGCTCGTGATTATTAGTATTAATGTGTTTTTTACAAGCATGTTTTTCATAGTCATCTCTATTCAATTTATGAAAAAATACAGTTTTTATGTTAGTGAAGTTTAAGAGTGGTAAGAAAGAATAAAAAAAATCCGAACTTTGATCCGGATTTTATTTTTCGTATTCATACATGAGGTAATCTGATTCAGTCATCCCGAGTTTTTGGTATACACCCTGAGCACGCTTATTATCTTTATCAACATAAAGTCGTAGCCCACAATATTCTGTGCTTTTACCCACCATCTCTTTTACATACATAAACAAAGAGCGGAAAACATTTTGATTCCTGTACTCTTGATCGACATAAACGCTTTGAATCCAAGCAAAATAACCGTTCCGCCAATCGCTCCATTCTCTCGTTATCATCAATTGACCGACAATTCGGTTATCTTTTTCATAAACGAAATAAATGCCTTTTTCTGGATCGGACAGGATTGCTTTTACGCCTTGGTTTAAGATGTCTTTATTTAAATGAAGATTTTCTGTTTCTACTGCCATTAAATAGTTAAACTTCGCAATTGTTTCCGCATCTTTTATTGTTGCTTTTCTAATCATATTCCCACCTTTTCCTTGAAATCCGGATTTATGATAGCATTATCAGAATTTCTTGTCAAGAAATTGAAATTTACGTTGAGATGATTGCGGAAAGTCAAGGAGCTCCTTTCTTACTGAATTTTGATGAAAGAGCAATCGCAGGACTTCTCCGTGAAGCCAGAATGAGCGGAAAAGAAGACTTTATCAATAAGGATAATGTTTGGAATTATGCGTCTGTCGGTTGTTTGGAAAACACGATGGTCGGTAATGACCGCTCCGGTACAGTTGATATCAATGTCAATTTGTATAAGGCTTTAGAACTCACTTTAGGTCGCGGCTATGATTTGATTACTTATAAGGACAGTCTTTGGGGTAAACCATATCCCCGCAAACGCCATAGTTTTGATACCGGAGATCCGGGAAAATTTAAAACCTTTGAAGAGTTTTATAATGCTTTTGAAAAACAAGTTGAATTTATAATTGAAAATATCGCTAGATTATATGATAAAAGCAATATCGTGAGAGCTAAATATCATCCGACTCCGTATTTATCGTGCCTTGTAAAGGGTTGTATCGATAAAGCTTTGGATATTAACCAAGGCGGAGCCGAATTAAGATATGTTACGGTTGAGGGCGTTACCTTTGCGACAACGGTTGATAGCCTACTTGCAATTAAATATCTTGTGTTTGATAAGAAAATCTGTACGATGGATGAGCTGATTACGGCACTTAAAAACAATTGGGAAGGTTGTGAGAAACTAAGACAAATCGTAAAAAATAAAGCGCCCAAATACGGCCGTAATGACGATGAAGCTGATCTGCTTGCACAGAAATTCATGAAATGCTGGACTGATGAAGTTTGGAAACACAAAACATCTATTACAGATGCGCAACTTCGTCCGGGAATGCTTAGCTGGAACTATTGGATCAGCGATGGTTATATCTTACCTGCTAGTCCCGACGGACGCTTAAACGGAGAGTTCTTATCAAACGCAATTTGTCCGGTTAACGGCGCCGATACAAAAGGCCCTACTGCTAATATCAATTCGGTTGGAATTGCAATCGGTGGTAAAAGCGAAAACGGGATTATCTTGACTATGTCAATTATCTTCCGAACGGAGCAAGCCATACGATTACACTGTCTTCTTCAATGGTAAGAGACGAAATCCATCGCGAGAAAATTAAAGCGCTGCTTCGGACTTATGTTGATAACGGCGGTACGGCACTTCAGGTTAATATTCTTGATGGTGATACTTTAATTGAAGCACAAAAGAATCCGTCCGAATACCGTCATCTTTTAGTCAGAGTAACAGGTTATAATGCATATTTCACTTCCTTAGGTAAAGAACTTCAAATCGAAATTATTGCCAGGGAAATACATAATAAGTTTTAAGGGTAGATATGGAAAATTATATTCTCGATATCCAAAGAATGTCGACAGAAGACGGTCCCGGCATCAGAACCACAGTCTTTTTCAAAGGTTGCAATCTCAAATGTCGTTGGTGCCATAATCCGGAGTCACTTTCTTTTAAACAACAAAAATACTGGATTGAAGATAATTGCATCGGGTGTTTTTCTTGTGAGAAAGTCTGTCCCGAGCAAGCAATCTCGTTTACAGAGATAGGAATGAAAGTCAATGCTTCCCTTTGTACTTATTGCTTGCGTTGTGCGGATGAGTGTCCGACCAATTCCATTGAGGTTAAAGGTGAAAAAATTGAAGTTGCTGAACTTTACCAAGAACTTCTTAAAGACATTTCTTATTATGAAAATAGTGCCGGCGGTGTGACCTTATCCGGCGGTGAAGCGGTCTTACATAATGATTATGTTTTCGAACTCTTAAAAAAGTTAAAACTAGCTAAGATTCATACCGCTGTGGATACCGCTGGTCACTACCCCTTTGAAATGCTGGAAAGGTTAATTCCTTATACAGATTTAATACTTTTTGATCTTAAGATCTTTGATGATGAAACCCACCAAAAGTTTACCGGTGTCAGCAATAAACGGATTAAGGAAAATGCGATTAAACTCGGTAAAATAACTTATTCGAAAGTTTGGATTAGAACACCGATTATTCCTAATTCGACTGATTCAATCGAAAACATTGAAAAATTGGGCGAATTTATCAGAGATAATCTCCCGCATATTAAAAAATGGGAACTTGTCAGCTTCAACAATCTTTCCAAAGACAAATATCGTTTGCTCGGTAATGTCTGGGAATATGATGAAGAAGAACTGATGATCAAAGAAAAAATGACAGAGCTTTGCGAGGTTGCGAAAAAGTATGTTAAGAATGCAATCTGGTCCGGAGCTACAAAATTGGAGGTTTAAGATGTCATTTATTACTCATGAAGACCGCGAAAAGTTTGCTGTATCCGGTAAAGTCGGTTTAATTGCGTCGATTAGTCCGGAAGGCTATCCACATATTGCTTTTATTAATACCATCCAGGCTTTAAAAGAGGATGAGATTATTTGGGGAGAATTTATCCACGGTAAAAGCAAAATGTATTTGCAGAATAATCCGAAAGCGGGATTTTTGATTTTAAATACCGAAAAAGAATGGCGGAATGGAAAAGCAGTTGAAACCAATATTAAGGACACCGGTCCTGAATATGAGCTTTTAAACAGCGCTCCGATTTTCCGCTATAATACTTATTTCGGAATCGGTAAAGTCCATTATATGAAACTAAAAGCTTATTCTGGAAAGCAGAAGCTGCCGATGGGGAAAATTCTTAAAGGCGCTTTACAAGGAAGATTTATTAAATCTCGGGTTAAATCTTCAAAAAAGGAAATTGCTAAGGGCTTTACGGTTAAATTAATGAAAGCCATTGATTCTTTAAAATTTATTAGTTTTGTGGATGAAGATGGTTTTCCGGTAATTATCCCGATTATTCAAGCAACTATGAAGGACAGAGGCAGAATGATTATTCCCCTTTCCGCATATCAAGAAGAGTTAGAAAAAATAAAACCAGATTCAAAAGTAGCGGTTTATCTTGCTAATTTGGATTTAACTACGGTAATGCTCCAGGGGACTTTTAAAGGGATAAAGAAAAGTTTTGACTTTAGATACGGAATCTTCGATTTTGAAAAGGTTTATAATTCGATGCCACCGATTACCGGTTATGTCTATCCCGAAGAAGAATTAAAGGTCGTTCATTAGTCTAAAAAAAAATCTCGTCCTTAGTGGCGAGATTTTTGTTTATAATACCGATAATTACATATGCTATTATCACCTTTTCAAATTAATTGCTTTTTATTTACAAAAAAATACAAATATGAATGTCAATATATAATGAATTTTTCACTAAAAAACTGTAAACATTCTTACAGTTTTAAGCAGTAATACGTTTTGACTTTCTCTTATATTTAAAGTATTTCCAAGGATGACAATCTTTAGGTTTGTGGC
>DUTX01000139.1 GCA_012841865.1 Acholeplasmataceae bacterium
TATTTAAGATTTTGTTAACAATATTATCGCCATTATTAGTAGTAATAGGTATAATAATGATTAGTTTTATTATTCAGTTTGTATATCTGGGAATAAAAGGTTATAAATTGAAAGGAAAAATTCCGCAAGTTAAGAGGATAGGAATATTTAAAAGGCTTTTTGTTTTGTTTCCAAACAGATTAGCAAAGGACATTTATAATCGAGATCCTTTAGATTTTAAAGAACATGGTTTACATTTATTTTGTGGGGAGCAGGGATCTGGGAAAACAACAGCATTGGTTGATATGTTGATAAAATGGCAAAAACGCTATCCTTCAATGAAGATATATACGAATATGGATTATAAAAATCAAGATGGATCATTGAATCATTGGAAGGATATACTGGAACTAAATAATGATACATACGGTGTTACAATAGTATTAGATGAAATACAAACATGGTTTTCTAGCAATGAATCAAAGGACTTTCCCCCAGAAATGTTAACAGAAATTTCACAGCAGCGAAAACAAAGAAAAGCTATAATAGGGACTGCTCAAGTATTCTCCAGGATAGCAAAACCTATAAGAGAACAGGCAACATATATATATCTACCAATGACTATAGCAGGTTGTTTAACTATCGTACGAAAGACTAAGGCTGAATTTTGGGATAATGAAAAACAGAGGTTTAAGAGATACATAGGAACTTATTTTTTTGTTCATACAGACGAAATAAGAGAATCATTCGACACTTTTAAAAAGATCGAGAAATATAAGCGTATAGGATTTTCAAGACCATCATGGTTGGAACAGCAAAATATACAAATAGAAAAGTAGGGCCAGGGGTCCAGGGATCCTGGGGGTCAAGGGGCCAGGGATCCTGGGGGCCGGGGTACCTGCGGAGCAGGCCCCCGGCATGGTGTAAAAATTCGTCGGGTCTAGGTAACACCCGACGAGAGTCTCATGAGTGAGACAATTTATAAAAAAATATACATAAGAGAGGGTAAATTTATATGTATGATACAATAGTATTAAAGTCACCTGAAATAGATACAGATACAGTAACAAAATTAATGAAATTTTGCAGACTTAGTGAAGGGATAGACATATTTACAGGTGAGTTATTATATACATTTACTTCTGGAGAG
The DNA here is from genome assembly GCA_012841865.1 of Acholeplasmataceae bacterium. Taxonomy (GTDB): domain Bacteria; phylum Bacillota_I; class Bacilli_A; order ML615J-28; family CAG-698; genus DTU067. The sequence goes on from DUTX01000139.1 coordinate 1,130, forward strand.
TTGGAAGGATCTTATGATTATAGAATACGTTTTAAGGTTGATAATACAGAATGGGAGAAAGAAGAAACATTAGTACCAGTTAGGGTTAATTCTTATTGGCATATAGTGGTTGAGTGTAGTCTGCATAAGTTATTAATGAATCATAATTGTTATGGTGGACCTAGAGAATTAAAAAAATCAGTTAAGTATTTAGTTAACTTTTTAGAATCAGTTACATCTGTAAAATTGCCAGATTATAAGCAATGGGAAGTTAAGCGTATAGATGTATCTAAGATATTTGTTTTTAAAAATAAGGATATATGTAAAAAGATTGTTGATAATCTAAAAAATGCTTATTATACTAGAAGAAAACCAAGAATATATGATACGTCTGTTATGTTTTCGGGTAGCACTACAACCGTAAAATTATACTGGAAAGGTCCAGAATTTAAAAAGCATGATTATAAAAGGCTTGTAAAATACATAAACAGAGAGATAGATTTAAACTGGAGTAAGGATAATCATGACTTAATTATGCATAAATTAGCATTATTAAAAATGGAGTATGATAATATATTAGAAAAAGCATACCGTATATTAAGATATGAGTGCGAGATAAAAAGCAGAAAGCTTAAAGATATTTTTAGCAAAGAAGTGGTATTAGTATCTGATATTAATGATGAGACACTTCATAAAGTATCAAATGAAGAACTTTTTAGGCTTATGAAGGAAAGGTGTGAAGAAATGGATATAGTGAGACGGTCTGATTTAGTGCTTGAAAGGTTGCATAATTTGTATGGTTTTAATTTGGGTAATAGTTTATATTCAACGTGGGCGCAATTGGTACAGTTTGGGGAGGAAAGAACTAAAAGTACTATTTCTAAGCCAACTTTTTACAGACACAAAAAACAGCTTATAGAAGCAGGTTGTTCTTGGTTTTGTTCAACGATGCAGCTTCAGCAATTTTCAATAGTTCCTGATGATTTCAGTTTTACAGATAATAAATATGTAGATGATAATGTGGACCAGATAGTTATAGAGAAGTTGGCCATTGTTGCATAATTTAGAGAATTAAAAGAGAGGGTTTTCCCTCTCTTAGTGGATTATTAATTCAACCTTTTCAGCATCTAACACGGTGTTTAATTTTTCTTCTGCATATATCAAGATGTATTTTCCGCCGTCATGTATGATTTGTGTTACATTAAAAAAATTTCTGATGTGGAATAAGTAGTTGGATCCTCTTTTAAACATTTCAATGGTCATGGTTAAGATCTCCTTTCATATCCCACTTAGAGTTAAAGTATTTATCAATCGGTAACATGTATGAACCTGATGCCCAGTATATTTTTCCGTCGCTTTGTTGAGTCAATCCTGTAACTAGTGTAAGTTCTCCATCACTTTTTCTGGCAAGTAAATCTCTTTGTCCAACTTTGGATAAATAAATGTAAACATTGCCGTTTGTGTGGGTTAATTCATCAAATAATTTCATTGCTAATTCTCCTTTCAAAATTTGATTTCTTTTTTTTCCCAAGCCTTAAAAAGCATATGATTTCAATGAAATAAAAAATTGCGAAGCAAAGGGGAGGGATAAATTGAGCGACCCAAGAGAAATGACTTCTTATGCTCACCGGTTTTTTATGTAATTGAAATTATATGCTAGGCTTGGGCAGGAAAAAAAAGATATAAATGAAGGCTACCCATGAGCGACCCAGATGATCCGATTAAAAAAAAGAGCTTCTATTTTGGCTCTTAATTTCTTGGTATCTCATTGATCCTTATATTTTCATTATATAAGTTATAGTTAGTTATAAAGTTCTCTAATATGAATTCAATCTGTGCGTTAATGCTCCTCTTGTTTTTTTCAGCTATCAATTTTAGCTGTTGATGTGTTTTTGACTTAAGTCTTAGCGTCATTCTAGTGATCATTTTAATACCTCCTGTCAGTAGCATTATATCGGTTATAAGTAATGTCTGCAATATTTCCCCATGGTATTATATTGACACTAAAATAAAACTATGATACCATCATATTGGTATCAAAAATATTTTTATGGAGGTTGAGAAAATGGATCCAGTTATGGCAATAGTTCTTTTTGCAAATCCTTGGAGTATGGAAGATGAAAAGACGGGTCAAAGGAGGGAGGGGGTTACAGTTGAATATGTAATATCAGAAAACCTTAAACCTGTAGTTAATGAAGACGGTTCAGTAGGTTTTAAACCATACAAGGAAAGTTTGCACATCAGTAAAATGCCACAAGTCATAAAAGTGCCTGGTATTTACGAAATGTATTATGGTTTCTCAAACATAAAGGGCAAACCTGTGATGAAGCTTCAAGGAATGAAATTCGTTTCAGAAGTTTAGGTGAGGTTTAGGTTATGGATACTAACGCAATTATTGAACAATTGGAAATAAACAATCAAGTAATTTCAGCGCATCTTGACAATATAGCTTCAGGTATTCAGATTATTTTATACATAATGCTGGCTTTCTTGGTATGGCAAATATGCAGGGTACTTTATAGGCTATTTGGGGGGGTTTTCCTCGGGTAGATGGGCTATTTGGGGGGGTTTCCTCGGATAGATAGGCTATAAAGAGAATTAAGAAAGGAGGCTTAAAAATGGATTATACGCCGTTAATTGATTTGGGAAGCGTGGATTTATCGGCTGTTTTAAATGAGGTTCTGGCTCTTATCCCAGTAGTGCTACCTGTGACAATCGGTTTTATAGCGTTCCGCAAGGGTTACAGCTTCATAAAGTCGGTACTTAAAGGGGCATGACCCCGACGCAAAGGGGGGGCAAATGCTCCCTCTAATTTTTTTAGAAAGGTTGGTTTAAATGAAAAAGAAGGTTTTAATTTTTCTTTTGGTTTTTATAATAGCAATAATTCCTGTTATATCATTTGCTGAAGAGATAACAGTACTTCCGCCTAATGATGGTCATAAATATTATTACTGTTTTTATAATCCTTCATATTTAGGATGGGAATGTATAACATCAGATGGTAAATTATATTTGGCAGATGATGGATTCTTAACTTTTAAACCTATATCTTATGCAAGATTTTATAAGTTAAACGAAACAACAGGTTTATGGGAATTAGGGAATAATGGAAATTTTGGACCAGTATATACAACTACTAATTTTAAGGCTTCTAATGTAAATATTTATTATTGGGATGAGGTAACTGTTTTTTTTTCAGTTCCCAGAGTCAGCCCATTATTATCAACTATGAAGAGCCAATCACCGGTAGCGACCTTGAAGATTATTTTAGCTGGTTTAATCCCGCTTCTTGGCTTAGTGATATTGGCGATATGCTTACGGAAGGGCTGGACCTTCTTGCGACGCCAATTAATAACTTAGCTGAAGGGTTTAATAATTTTATAGAGGGAATTGGGGATTTTTTTACAAATCTAATAGAATCTTTAGGGAATTGGTTTGACGATACGGTTTTAAAAATGCAGGAATTAGGTGAGAATGTTGGTAATTGGTTTGAAGGTATCGGAGACAGTATCGCTCAATTTGCAGAAGATGTTGGTGATTGGTTTACTAATTTAGCTATTGATATTTATAATTGGTTTGTTGAGTTAGGTTTTAAGATTGAGAATTTAGCATACAGTATAGGCGATTGGTTCGAGGAATTAGGTAATAATTTAAGTGATTTTTTTGTAGGGTTATTTCAAACTTTAGATAGAATTACAGATTATATTGACCCTCTATCTGATGATTTTATACTTAAGAAAGCATTTGTTCCAAGTGAAGAATTCATCGAAATGAATAACGAGCGCATGGCTAACTATGGAAGGGAAAAAATCGGATTTATAGATGAATTTAAAGGTGTTATGGAGAATTTAAAAGATAATCTAAATGATAATTCAAGCGTTCCAGAGTTTAATTTAACATTACCTTCAAGATGGGGCGGTGGTACTGTAAGTATTATAAATTTTGAAGCATACGACAGTATAAGATTACTTGTTAAGAATATAATTCGCATTTTTATATGGTTATTCTTCATATTTAAAATTTATAAGCGAATACCAAAAATAATATATTAAGGTGGTGTTATTGTGATTACTGAAGCTATTTTGGAATTGGTTTTTCAATTTTATAAGTTTATAGTTGATAAAATACCGTCTTTTGATATAACTTTACCAGTTGATATAGTAGGTGGATTAATTAATATAATTAATGGTATCAGTTATATATTTCCACTTGGTGATTTCTTAGTTATTTTAGGCATTTATATTCTCATAGTAAACTTTCATATAATTTATAACCTTATGAGATCTATTAGATCATTTTTACCATTTTAGAGGAGGTTTAAGTTTTTATGATCGCAAAAGTATTTAAGATTTTGTTAACAATATTATCGCCATTATTAGTAGTAATAGGTATAATAATGATTAGTTTTATTATTCAGTTTGTATATCTGGGAATAAAAGGTTATAAATTGAAAGGAAAAATTCCGCA
>DUTX01000140.1 GCA_012841865.1 Acholeplasmataceae bacterium
CAATGTCAGATTGCAGGTAAGGGATTCTAATAACACAAATTTGAAAGAATACATTCAAAACATGGCTTCGCCAAAATGGATTTACAGCTAAGAAAGTTTTAAAAATTAATCGCGCTTAATTATAGCTAATCCTTACTAATGCTGTATTTACCCACTAAAACTTTACACTACCTTTATTTTTAATTTTGCACATACATTTAAAAATCAAGACAATTAATAATAGTTACAGAAAACCTATAAAAGACATTTTTTTATAAAAATTGTAATTTATTACAAAAAAAGCCCTTGGGCATCCAAGAGCTTCATTTCCATAATTAATTTACCAACACAACATCATCGTCCTCAGCAGGAATAACATAACTGTCAGCTTGGTCATTTGTTGTTAATGAATAATCTAATTTGAAATCCAACAAACCTGAGAAATCAGTATTCTCATAAGAGCCTTCGTATTTTCCTGTGAGTTTGATCGTGATTTTTGATAATTCTCCGTTCACAAATTCTAAATAAAATTCCACATCCGAAATCTCTAATCCCGATTCAACATTGTAGATGACTATTTCATTTTGTTCATTTACGTCAACTCTGATTGAATCATCCACAAATTCAAAAATGTTTAATACACCTTCATTGGATAAACCCAGATGATAGGTTACTTTATTTCCTGACGTAATCTTTTGTGCGGTTACAATGTTTTCAAGAGTAAAGATATGATCGGGAAGCAGTAAATAGAATTCGTCTAGGCTATGGTTTTGATAATTTTCGATTTTATTATAAATATTGGAAAACGGCCAAGCTCTGTCAATCACATCATAAACATCCTTATTGGCATAAACCACCCGATATCTTTCATAATCAACTATACCCAAATCTTTATATAAATCGGCATTTTTATAATCGCTATCAAATTCAATTCTGTTCCAAAAGAAAACATCTTCTCCTTGTATGACGCGCATGGTGCGGCCTTTTGCGGTAGCGTTGATGGCATTTGCGCCGGGATAATCCACTTCAGTTTTCACATTATAATCATATCCCGAACGCTCTGACCCCCGATATGAACCTAACAGAGTTTTAATATCGCCAAGTTCGGCCGAAATCTGATCATCAGTTATTGAAATACCTTCAAATTTCGGTGCCGTAATCGTGACTCCGGTTCCGACTTTCGTAAAGGTTAAATCATAATGGAAATTGATCGACAAATCGGTTACGCTTATAGAAAAGTCATATTCGAAAGTTTTTATTTTATCGTTTTCGTAAGTAACATAAACTTTTAACGATGAATCGTTATCGGGCAAGTCAATAAAATTAGCGATGATTGAATGGTTCAGAAGTTGCAAAGCACTGTTAATATAACTTGTAAGGCTGCCGCTGAATTTTACTTCAAATTTCCCGGTCTGGCTCAATGTAACCGTATTAATTTGTTGCTCGGGGAATTCAAACAAAACTTTTGCGTATGAAGAGGATTCGAATTTAAAATCTTCAGATACCTTTTCGGTATAGAATTTTTTTAATATGTCGTTTTCATTTAATTGGAATATCGCTAACTGATCGTCTATTTTGACTGTGTATTTTTTCCCGTCCAGAAGCAGCAACCCGCTGCATGTTTCGGATTTCAAATAACTTGTTTGAGCGGCGGAATTATATTTCACATTTCCGACTATATTGGCACTTGGACCAGCAATGGAGCCATAATTGGTAGTAACGTTAAGGTTAAAATTGTACTCAAATTGATCTGAATTTACCGTTGCGTCCCTTGCTTCCAAGAAATAAACTCTGTTTTCTTTCCAACCTGCATACAAAGTTAAATTTGAATCGACTTTAATAGGCCATACTACTTTTTCAGTCAGATTTTGATCATAATACCAACCAAGAAAAACACAATCAGTTTTTGTGGGTCTAGTCGGTTCTGCTAATGAGGTTCCGGCTTCCACTGTTTTTTTCTGAACCGCGGTACCTCCGTTTGAATTAAAAACGACATCATATTCTTCCGTGGGAATTTGATCCCCCGGTCCTTCATCTCCACCAGGAATTTCTTTTCCGCCGCATGCGACCAAAGCAAAAACGAAAACCAAAAACAGCAAAAATAAAACAGTTTTTTTCATACTTATCCTCCCATAATAATTTGCGAGAAAGGCAAACCATGCTTATATTTTAGAACAGATTGTCGAAAAATGCAAGAAAATTTTTCCAACATAACAATACAAAAAATAGATATTGTATTCCTTCAGGCATTAATGCTTTTTCTTGTTTTACTCATATTATCGCATAAAAAAAGAGGGGAGTTCCCCTCAAGATTCAAAACTTAAAGCTTTCGACTTTTTTTCGGTCCGGAATGGAACTCTGCGCACCCTTGGCAGTGACAGCAATTGATGCTGCTTTGGTCGCAAACCTTAGTGCATCCTTAAGGGCAGAACCTATGGAAAGTTCCGCAGCCAAAGCGCCGCAGAAGGTATCTCCCGCCGCGGTGGTGTCCACAGCTTCGACTTTCGGGCAGGAACCGTATTCGATTCCTTCGCGGTATAAATGGCAATAACCTTTGCTTCCTAAAGTAACGACCAATTCTTTCGCTCCCAAAGAAAAGATTTTCTTTCCGGAGTTTTCTAGATCATCATCTCCCGTAAATACCATAAACTCGGTTTCGTTCGGGATGAAGAGATCGACATAAGGCAAATACTCGATTATCTCGAGATTCGCGGGGGCGGGGTTCAGAATCGTGTAAAGACCCTTTTCTTTGGCTTTTTTCAAAGCGTAACCGATAATCTTGACCGGATTTTCCAGCTGCGTGAGGAAAATGTCGCCCTCTCCCGCTTCCGAAAGTAGATTATCGACGTCTTCTTCTATTACCCGGGCATTCGCTCCTTCATCGATGATGATCCGGTTGTCTCTATCTATGATCAATATGACGGCAACGCCGGTCGGAGAAGCGGTAACAGTTCTTATTGAGGAAGTGTCGACCCCGGCTTCGTTTAAAGTTTTTATCAGATCTTTTCCGAAGAGATCTCCTCCGACGCATCCTGCCATTTTCACAACCCCGCCCAAACGCGCACAGGCGACGGCTTGGTTGGCCCCTTTCCCGCCCGGATTCATCATAAAACCGCTTCCTTTTACTGTTTCGCCTTTTTCCGGAAGGACGGGGCTCTCTATTACCATATCCATGTTCAGACTTCCCAAAATAAATACTTTTTTCACAATATCACCTTTTTTATAATTCTATAATCACATTCATTTAGTGGCAATGTTTATATACCGTGTTTATTATACTGTAAATGTCTGCAGATTAAAACTTAAATCACTAAATTTTATAATAATCTTTGCTTTTTTGAAAAATGGTCTCCGGTAAAAGAGACCATTTTTTAGATGTGCTGCTTAATTCAGTTAAGCTCTTTTCTTGCGCAGAACAAGAAATCCGGCTGTGGCTGCGACTGCAGTCGCTCCCGCACATATTCCTATGATCAGCCAAGTATTGCTCTGCGGTTTGTCTGTTTCGCCAGGTTCTTCCGGAGCCTCGACTGAGAATGATTGTTGGGTAATCGTTAAAAAGTTGATTAGAAAAAGGAAAAGAGACCATGAAATAGCCTTAATTATTACTACTCTAGCTCTCTAAAAAACTGGCGGATAGGAGTTTTTTCCCTTTCTGCCAAAGAAAAAAGGCTTGATAACATTGTATCAAACCTATTCATTCAATATG
>DUTX01000189.1 GCA_012841865.1 Acholeplasmataceae bacterium
GCATTGGCAAAATCACTGAGGTAAGGAAAAAATTCCTTTTCTATATCCTGATACATGGCTTCCTTGTGGGAATCATCTACATAATAGTTGATGATTCTAGGGCTGACCTTTGCCTGCCCTTTAATCCATTTGCAGACTAGTCCATTGTCATACATAAAATCATTGGTATCATTAGAAAAGCTGGCAAAAATCATATACACATAATCTATTTGTGATGTATCTGCTTCTTTTAAATAGTGGAATAGAATTGCAGATACAGAATGAAAATCAACTCGGTTCAAATAATCATCTCCTTAGAATGTTTAAATTTAAGATTCCATCAAATGTTAGTTGCTATGGAATATCTAAAGTATATCATAAAATATATGAACGAACAAACGTTCTTTTGCGAAAAGGCTCAAATTTCAATCAGTTTTCTGTCAATGTCTGTGGATTCATTTCACGGTAGGATAGAAAGAAAAAGCTTTATGAAAGCAGGAAGGAGATGCCAATGAACAAGGAGTTTGAGCGATGTTGTAGGTTAATGGCTAAGTTGATGGAAAAGTATGGTTCTATGGTTTTACAAGATATTAAGGTGAAACTTCAATACAGACCAGAGCGATGGATAATGAACGTGGATGGAAAGAAATCAAGATTTGCTACCTATGTAAAACGATTTGCTGTTTATCAATTTAGCGCTGCATAGACAGATTAGGGTTAAGATTGGGCTGATAAATTGGGGCTGGCGGGATATTGTGGCAGGCTCCAATTTATAAAGTGTAGTGTAAAATATGCATTGAATATAAGTTGGAACAATGATAAAATATTGTTGGGACAAGAGAAGAACAATAAAAAAGTAATAAAAATACATAGAGCAGAGGCATGTAAATGGCAAAGAAATTGACAGAGAAGGCTTTGATAAAAAAGCTTGATGGAATGAATCAGGAAGAATTGAAAAGAATTATTGTTGATCTTTATAAATGCAATAAATCAGTGGAAGAAGGCATGAGTTTGTTGCTTCTTGGAGAAGATTATGGCAGCATTTTATTAGAAAAATACAAGAAAAGAATGTATAAAATCTTCAATCCTACAAATATCGTGAGAACAGGATTTTCTTTGGAAAGTGCACAGATGGTACTTTTGGATTTTGCAGATGTATGTGTAAATGATAACGGAATATGGTATGGCGATCTGGCATTATATTTTGCAGAGTGCGCTACAGAGTTTACAATGTCTTATGGTGATATTAGTGAGAAATTTTATGATGCGCTTGGCGATGCATATCATGATGCAGTAGTGATTGCAAGTGATGATGAGAATTTATATAAGTTATGGAAGAGTCGATTAGAACAAATTGTACATGAGTTTTCAGGATTTGGATGGGGTATGGAAGATTTTATAGCAGATGAATATTATTCAATTCCATGGATAGAGGAGGATTAACAGTTCATGATTATATATTGCTCAAAAGCATTACAGACAGCATTAAAACTAAGCAAAACGGATTTTGCTACACCAGAACAGTTAGCAACGGAGGATAATTCATTTTATGTATGGCATGGACATATTGTAAAGGTGGATGGACGAAATACCATCGTTCTAATGAATGATAAAACTATGTACAGCATGCTTTTTAGAAATAAACTGCCAAGAAATAAGGATAAGTTCGCAGAACTAGTGATAGAAGCACTCCCATACACTTTCGAGGTAGGCAACATTAATAGGGAAGAAATCGTCAATTATATGAGCAATGTTGATAATGTCATTTTCGCTGAGAAAGCTGATCGACAGATAACGGGAAACATCACTCGTATGATTTTAGATATGGGTTATCGTTGGGAGTATGCGTGGAGGGAAGATGAGACAATTCAGGCTTATGAGGCATATGTGCAAAATCGTCGTCTTCGAAAAATAGGAAAAGACTACGTTGTTCCCTTTGAAGATATGTTAAAAGCCTTATGTGGAATTCACGAATAAGAAAATGGAGGAGGTGTGCCGATGAAGAAACAGCTAAAATGTTACATTTACACCAGGGTTTCAACTTCCATGCAGGTGGAAGGATACAGTCTGGATGCACAAAAAGATAAATTAAAAAAATATGCAGACTATCAGGAAATGTTAATTGATGGAGAATATTCTGATGAAGGTAAGTCTGGTAAAAGTGTAGAAGGAAGACCAGAGTTTCAACAGATGCTTCAGGATATAGAAAGCAGCAAGGATAATGTAGATTTTGTCCTTGTATTTAAGCTATCCCGATTTGGAAGAAATGCGGCTGATGTACTCAGTTCCTTACAGAGAATGCAGGATTTTGGTGTGAATCTGATCTGTGTGGAAGATGGAATTGATAGCTCAAAGGATGCAGGTAAATTGATGATTTCCGTATTATCAGCGGTAGCTGAAATTGAACGAGAAAATATTCTTGTTCAGACCATGGAAGGTCGCAGGCAGAAAGCCAGAGAAGGCAAATGGAATGGTGGATTTGCTCCATATGGGTATACGCTGGTAGAGGGGGAATTACAGATAGCAGAAGATGAAGCGCCTATTATCCGTCTGATCTATGATAAATTTGTGAATACCACCATGGGGATTGGAGCAATTGCGGTATTCCTTAATCAGAATGGCTACCGCAAAAAAATCAGACAGAACAATACGATGGAGACCTTTTCTTCTTCATTTATCAAAGGAGTATTGGACAATCCGATCTATTGCGGCAAGCTAGCCTTTGGCAGACGAAAGAATGAAAAAATTGCAGGAAC
>DUTX01000141.1 GCA_012841865.1 Acholeplasmataceae bacterium
CGGCCGACAAGAAGGCACCCATCGAGGCGGCCTTAGGGAAGCTGAAGGAGGCGCACAAGGCGCAAGACATCCCGGCCATCGACAACGCTATGAACGAGCTCAACACCGCGTTCCAGGCGGCATCACAAGATATGTACAACGCCGCGAACGCCCAAGCGGGCGCACAGCCCGGCGCCGACGGGGCTCAACAACCCCCACATGGCGACAGCCCGTCAGACGACAACGTCACCGACGTGGACTTTGAGGAGGTCAAGTAATTTGATATCGTAAACGATAAGCAATAATCAGTAAATAGCGGTAAGGTAATGCCTTGCCGCTATTTATATATATCATTCATCTAAGCTTGGTTCAATTATCATGATTTTTCACAAATTTTTGTTTGTAAAAAATTATTCAAGTTGTACAACTGTTCAAGACTATTCTTTGTACAAGTGAAAGATTTGTTTATCATCCAATCAGGACAATTTATTATTTTTAAACAATTGATTATCAATATAGATTCAATGTACTTTGAAGCATAATACAAATCAATTTCCTTAAATGTATTTCCGTCAGAACCTCTATGAACCAAATAATTTCGTGTATCTACAATCTTAGAGATAAAACCTTTTATTTCACATGTTTCAGGTAATATCTTAGCAAAATCTTCTTTGAAATCCTTTAATCTTTTTCTAAAACTATATTCATTTGCAAACTGGAGTCTATTATTTACTAATGATACAAATTTTTCATCCTCAATGCTATTGCATATGATTTCTAGTTTTTCTTTAAATACATCATCTGGATATTCAGTACCACCGACTATTCTTCTATGAAATATTTCAATAGCAAAACAAGAGTTAAGAAAATAGTTCTCTCTGGAAAGGTCTTTGTTGTAAACCTTCTCTGTTATTAAATCAATACTTATATGTAGATTTTTATTATTATACCAATGGAATAACATTTTGCTTAGTTCATTTTCAACATCTGAATATTTCAATTCCCCTATAATTAGATTATTTTTATAATCCATATTATGGAAATTTGTTGTGAGCTGTATTGGAATAAATGATTTTTCTTCGCCGTAAAAAGAGAAGTGGTCGTCTCTGTAAAATACAATCTCTGTAATATTAGGAGAATAATTTAGAACAAGTAATAGGAAACTTTGAAAACGTTCAATTATTTTGAAAAAATCGTGTAATAAAATTGTGTTATCGGTTACAGCAATTTTTAAATCGCAAACCTCTTGTATATTTAAGGCGCCAGGTTCACCATAAATTTTATTGCCGATGCTTAATGATAGTGAAAAGTTGTCAATATCTGTAATTCCGATTTCTTGTGGCTCCTGAATTCTCACAATCATTTCATCGTCTGTATGTGACAAATTAATAAGTGTACTTCCATAAAAATCAGCTAAGGATGGAATATTTACAAACGCTTTAGAGAATTTTAATTCATCTAAGCTTTTGATGCAAATTCCCGACAACATATATTCCACTTTATATTTTGTAACACCTTCACTTCTACCTGCTCCCGAAGTAAGTTGATAAAAAGAGCATCCGACAAAGGTCACATTGTTATGATTTGGAAAAAATCCGTTTAATATTTCAAATTTAAGAGTATGTATTTTTTTGGGAATCTCAATAGTAACTTTTGAATCGATAATTACCAATCTTACTCCATCTATTCTTTTAGTTGAATCATTTGGATCAATGATATATCCATAGCTTGTATTTGTCATAGTTTGATTTTTTAAATTAAAAAACAAATTGTTTTCATCAAATGTTGCTACTTATATTTTTACTGGGATAATATTTAGTAACTACAATATTATATAAAAAATTAATAAAAATCAATCGCTGAAATTCTGATCACATTCTGGGCATAAGTGAAATATTTTCGCAAATTAAGACAAAATGTCTAAAATGATATTGGCCTTATAGTTTGTTTTTCACCCATCTTAAGGGCATGTCTCAAGATGGGTGCACTTTTTAACTTAGCGTTGAGCTAATATTTAAAAAATCATAATTGCCCAACATCTATCTGAGAGTTGCGGGGGGAGTACATCTGTTTTTAAGATAAAGCTTCTTTTAAGCTTTCATAAAACTGATTTTGATTATTGTGGTTGTAAAACAATGGTACGGCTGTTATCAAATACGTATCTGTGTGAATTTCTATTATTCTCTTTTCTTGACTTATCTCTTTTAGAAAATCTTCTTTCCATTTGTCGTATCCAATCAAATGACTTCCTTTTGGCTCAATAAAAACCTGATAAGAAAGTTGTTCTTCGTCACGTCTTTTACAGAATAATAGAAAATCGGGCTCAAAAGCACGTCCCAATTTGTCAAATATTTGCAGTTCTCTTTCGTTGCGTATGAGATAGATGTTATCATATTTTAGATTAAGCGATTCAAAGCGACTTGAAAAAAGTTCAACAAAAGACTTTTCTTCAGAAGTTCCATAATTGGCATTATAAGGATACCAAGGTTCATTAGCTACAAGGCTTTCCTGACCATCAGCACGTTCGCTTTCTTTATTTATTCTAATTTCCTTGTCTTTAAATACCTCGTGAATATATTGTGATATATAATCAGAGCCCTCATATTCTGTCGAATTTTCTTTTATTTCATTTTCAACAACTCGCAGCAATCCGTTTAATGCTTGCAAATAATCGAAATGATTTATTGTCCTTAGTCTTTCGGGGGAGCCTTTAAAAGTGATTACTAAATCTCCGAGATAGTCATTGCTTTCAATAAAATGAGAAGTAGAGCCTACATTGGGGAAGTAGTGTGAAAGATTGTTGAAGTAATAAAATGGATTTAGACTTAAAGCGAAACGAATAACGTGTTTTGGCATTTCGCGGAGAGGAACAGTTTTTGATTTTGTAATTTCAAATTCCGCCAAAAGATTATCTGAAATACTAAAAGCTTTTGTTATTTTCCCCGCTCCTGACGATAATGTATGTCGATAGTTTGTACTTTTTACTCCTAAGTCAGAAAAGGACTTGATGTTGTCAAAGCTCTTTGGCACCCTTTTGTTGAAAAAAACTCGACTTTCTTTATAAAACTTGCTCTTTTTAAAATCTAGTTTTAGCGTTAATTGTCTATTTATTAAATTGTCCTCATCTTCGTAAATACCAGTTTCAACCAAAGCTTTTTTCAGCTCGGAAATGTATCTACTGTCTTCTTTTGTATGATAATAAAGTTCTTCTAAAACTCTCAGATCGTTTGAAGTATCATCATCGAATTTGCGAGTATATTTGTCTTGTCCTTCTTCTAATGCAAACGGGAAATATCTTGCGCCACGACCTATCAGTTGTGCTTCTGAAATTGTGGTTTTGCCTGGCTTTCCTTTTCGGCCGTCTCTACCCTCGTAGAGGCGGACAATGTCAAATAAATTAAGTACATCCCATCCTCTGTCTAATTTATTAACTGCAAAAATAGCTCGAAGTGGATTGTTTTCATCTTCTAAGGTATTCAGTAAAATTTGATTTTTTTCAGCCTCGGCATCATTGTTAGCACTTAAACAGTTTTCAAATCTAAAATTAGAGCGTATTCGTCTTACAATTTCTGCATCTGAGATATTTCTTTTCTCAAAAAAATCGAATGCTTTTTTTACAATGGGAATTGTAGATGTTTGTCTTACTTTTTCCACCATTTTTGTGGAAAAATTATCTATTAGTTGATGAAAGCGCTTTTTGTTTTGCTCTGATTCTTTAATTGTTTTTTTGGCTTTAAAAAGTATGACGGGCTTCAGGTTAATATTGTTTGCTGTAGCTAACTCTTGTCGATATAAATTAAGTATTAGTGCCTGTGTAATGCGCTCTTTTTCATCATAATGTGAGCGCATTAAGTTAATTTCTTTTGAAAATTTATCAATGCGGAATTGTGCCAGGTCATATTTAATCATGACTTTGTCTTTATATTTCTTAGTAATTTCCGTGGTTTCAAAATCCATTGTAGCAGTAAACTCCAAAAGAATATTTTCAAAGTTTGACTTGTGAATTTTTTCTACTGTATCCTCCCAAGTCCCAAAAAGTCGGGTTTGTCGGGAATTTCTTGTACGCACATTAAAATTATCGGCTTCATCAGCTAACAAAACTATTTTTTTGTCGGTGAAATCTTCGTATGTTACGCTGTTCTCTTTTGTGTTGTTTAGGTCTGTATGCAGTTGTTGTATGGTTGTAAATTTTATATTTATATTTTCATTATCAGACTCTTCAAAGTTATCAACCTCTTTTATAAAAACTTCTTTTCCTTCTATTATTATTTTTTCTTTGAATAGATATTTTGATGAGAGAGAATTTAGGAAATTGTCCTTTGTCTTCTGAATGATATTATTGCTGTTTACAAAAAAGAGGAAGTCTCGAAAGCCTTTTTCATACAAATAAAGCATCAAACCTGCCATTATCAATGTCTTGCCGCTTCCGGTAGCCATATTGAAAAGCAGGTGATAAGGCCTTTTGGGTTTTCCTTCGAAATCCTCTTTATCTAAATATACATATCTTTTAAAGGCTTCTTCTTGATATGCTCTAATCGAAAACTTTAAATTATCACTGATACAACTTGGCAAAGCTGTAGCATATAATGCTTTTTTAGCAATTGGATTATCAAATATTTCATATAAAAATGCCATGAAGTTTACGGTTTAATTCTATAAAAATCGTTAGTTACTTGTTTCTCTTCCTCTGTACAGGAAAAATCATCATCATTTAGTGATGATAGATTTACATACAGTTGATTTTTATCTAATAATTCGCAAAGATGTTGTTTTTGTTCGGCAAGACTTAATGCTTTAAAATCCTCAATATGCTCCTCTTGTTTTTTAATATCAACATTGTAATTTAGGAAACTTTTTGCTTTCATTTGTTCCCAAATCTGAAGTAGTGTTTCGCTGTCTTTAGCTTCTTCTATTTGTTCAATGAAGGCTTGATTATGTTTTTTAAGCTCAAAGTAGACGAACGAACCACCACCTTGCCAATTCTGAGACTTTGAAATTCCACCCTGTTCGCCATTAATTACTTTTTTAAGTCGTTCGACAGCAATTGTTTCTATATAATTCATTTGTTCAATACCAATATATTGACGGTTCATTTTGTGAGCTGTGCTAGCCGTTGTTCCACTACCTAAATGATAATCAAGAATGATGTCACGCTCAAATGTTGATACTTCTATAATCTTTTGCATTAGCTGTTCAGGTTTAGGGTAATCAAAGACCTTTTTTTTAAAAATATTTTCTAATGTTTTTGCTCCCTGTCCCGAAAATGATTCTTCAATCCAAGAGTTAAAAATCACCTCTTTAGTACCATCCCCTTCATAGATTTTCTGATACAACTCTTTTCTACCGTTTTTCTCAAATAAAACTATCTCATTGTTTTCAATAGCCATTTTCATTTTATTATTACTCCATCTCCAACATCCATCACTTCCATCAGGTAAAGTTGGATAAATTTTTTGTCCTTCAAATTCAACCCCATAATAAAGATTGGGCCTATCTGTTCTTCTGCTATTACTACCCCATTTTCTAGCTAATTGAACTTTATAATTTCCCTTTTCGTCAGTGAATGGATAATTTGATGTGTCACTCACGGTTACTTTTAAAAAACTCAATTCAGAATATGCTTTTGCATAAACAATTATGGTTTCGTGAACCTGAGCAATGAATTTGCTGTCTTGTCTCCCACCTCGACCTTTCCAAACAACATTGCTTATAAAGTTTTCTCTCCCAAACACCTCGTCCATTAAAACTTTCAAATATGCTTGTTCGTTATCATCACATTGAACAAATATTACTCCATCTTGTCGTAATAGTTGTTTTGTTGTTTCAAGCCTATTTTTCATAAATGTAAGCCATGTAGAATGATTGAAGTTATCGTTGTATTTAAAACCGTCATTGCCTGTATTATATGGTGGATCTATATAAATCAGCTTTATTTTTCCAGCAAATCCTTTTTTCAGTGTGTGTAGAGCAAGTAAGTTGTTCCCTTTGATTATTAAGTTATCTGTAATAGTACCGTTTTCGTTTCGGTTAAACTGGTCAAGTGGTTTTTCACCGTTTTTATTAATTCGTTTAGCATTGGTCAATACTTTCGGCTCTAAGAGTTGGGTAATTTCGTCCTGTGCCAAAATTTCATTAAAAAATATTTCTTCTCGTTTATCTTCTTCTCGTGTTTGTCCACCTTCCAAAATACAATCTTTAAAGGGCCATACTAAAGCCACTTCGTTACGTTGATTCAAAAACTTACCATCAATGGTGAGTCCAACTTTGTTTTTGTATCGTGTATAACTGTCATTTAGGAAGTTTTTCTGTTCTAGAAATTGAATAAAAAGACTATGATTAAACACCCATACGTCTTTTATCTTTTTAAAAAAATATTCTTTTAAATCGGCATTTTCAAGCAGGAGGGCAAGAAGTTCTTCATCGAAGTTTTGAGCTTTGCTAATGACAACCCATTTTTTTAATTCTCCGTTGTCTGATACAAAATTAGGCTCTTTTTTAAGCTGTCCTTCTAATGTCTGAAATAGTTTCATAAAGCTACGGTGTTTTTAAACGAAGGGCGTGAGCTAATCCCCAGTTACTTGCAACCGAAGCCTGACCAGAGGCTAAAAGCACAAAGTAAAAAGGAACGCCCACGCTTCACCGTAGGCGTTTCCACTTTTACCATCCCGTGCTTTATTGAAAATTGGTCATATTTCGGTTGCGGGAATATTAAAAGCGAAACGCTATATCCTTATTTTTTTATATACCTAAATGTCTTTTTTTATTTCATTTTACAATTTCACATTTGACAAAGATAACAAAAAAGATTTTGCAACCTTAGACTTGGGGATTATTTAATTCTATAGGTCATTGCTGTCCCATTAAATTCTAAAAACATTCTTTGTAATGTTTGAAAATTGGTTAGTTACAAGGTCTTTTCGTGAGAACGGACTTGAATTTATAGTTTCGCGTCAAACAAAACTGATAGCATATGTTTCAAGACATTTTTGATTTTTAATAACGTCTCAGTTTTAATGGGACACTAATGATATTAACCATGAAAAAGGAATTAACCGAAATATGAGAATTAATCTGTATTTTTGTACTAAACACTAGAAAAACAACATGATTACCAAAGAAGAAATACAGGTTTTGCTTAAAGATATTGAAAACGAACGTGTAGAAAGAACAATATCTACTACTAATACCGATAAGTTCGCAATGGCAGTTTGTGCTTTCGCCAACGATTTGCCTAATAAAAATCTGCCCGGATATCTTTTTATCGGTGCATCTGAGGATGGTTCATTAAGTGGCTTAAAGGTTACAGATGAATTACTAAGAAATTTAGCCGGAATACGTTCCGATGGAAATGTTCTACCCACACCAGCCTTAATGGTGGAAAAAGTATCTTTCCCCGAAGGCGACTTGGCAGTTGTGGAGGTGCAACCCAGCAAGAATACTCCCGTTAAATACAAAGGCGTAACGTACGTTCGTATTGGAGCGAGGAAAAGCGTGGCCAATGAAGAGGAAGAGCGAATCCTACGTGAGAAAAGTGAAGTGAAATCACCCACTTTTGACACTACTCCGTGCCTGCACTCTACAATTGATGATTTGGATTTGGATCTTTTTAAAACCGATTACCTCCCTAAGTTCGTAAAACCAAGCGCTTTGAAAAACGATAAAAGAGGAGTCAGACAACAATTGGCTTCGTTGCAATTATTTGATTTATCGAAGGATTGTCCCTCCGTTGCCGGAGTTTTGTTGATTGGAAAGGATCCCAAACAACTGCTTTTTGGCTCATATATCCAATACGTGCAATTTGCCGGAGAAAACAGAGCTTCCAAGGTATTGAATGAAAGACAATTTTCGGGAAATTTGCTCACGATGCTCAAGGAGTTGGATTATTTCATCAAATATACTATCCAAAAGCAACGACCGGTGTTCGTTACGGTTTTACGTGAAGAAATGAGGATAAACTACCCTTATGAAGCTATCAGGGAGTTGGCGATGAACCTCGTTATGCACCGAAATTATCAAACGAATTCTCCTGCTAAATTCTACGAATATTCCGACAGAATAGAAATGGATAATCCCGGAAATTTATATGGCAAAGCGCGTCCCGATAATTTTCCCAAAGAAACCGATTATCGCAATCCTGTAATAGCTGTCGCAATGAAAACACTCGGCTATGTTAACCAGTTTGGTAGAGGTATTGAAACTGTCCAAGAGGAATTGGTGGCAAATAAAAATGGCCTGGCACTATTTAATTTCGACGATATCACTACTTTTAAAGTTGTTGTTATGAGCGCCGATCCCAAAACGAAAAGTGGTGCAGAAAGTGGTGCAGAAAGTGGTGCAGAAAGTGGTGCAGAAAACATAAATGAACGGGAAACAGAAATCTTAGCATTAATAAAAAAAGATCAAAATATTTCCAGGCGTGTACTCGCTCAAAAATTAAATATCGGAACAACCACAGTTTACAGGCACATAAAATCTCTTAAAGAAAAAGGCATTATAGAACGTGTTGGTGGAGACAGGGGTGGATATTGGAA
>DUTX01000142.1 GCA_012841865.1 Acholeplasmataceae bacterium
CCTTAGAATCTACAATCACCTATGATCCTGATACCTTAAAAATTACCGGTTTTAAAACCAATACCGAATCAGAAACATATCAATATAGTCAAAGCTGGACCGGCGAAGAGCCTGGTCAAGTGATGCCGAATCGGATTGTTACCGGTCAGGATGATTTAGACAATGTTGATACAGTAACCGGTGCTACCGTCACCTCAAAATCTCTTATCAGAGCCGCTAAACTCGCTCTTGAGTATTTGGCTTACTTAGGAGGCAATAATGAATAGAACTTTAAAATATACATTGTTTTTGCTGATAATGGGTATTGTCGCCGGAGGATTATTAGCGCTTGTAAATAGTTTTACAGCACCGATAATCGAGGAAAGACAAAGACAAGCTGTTATGGAAGCTTTAGGCGAACATTTTGATTATCAGGATTATTCGCTTGATAAAGCAAATGAATATCCTGAGCGGAATAAAAACATTTTGGCTATCTATTTTGCCTTCGATTCCGAAGGAAAAGTTGCTGCCGTAATTTACCAAACATCTGCTAAAGGTTATGGAGGTCAGATTGTCTCCTTAATCGGAATCAAAGCTGACGGCAGTTTCGATAATGTTGTGGTTGTGGAAGCTAGCGGCGAGACAAAAGGACTAGGAACACAGGTGCTTGATTTCGACTTCGGTGTCAACAATGAAAGCGTGAATGATTATTCATATAATTCCATTTCGGGTGCCACTGTTTCTTCGGAAGCAGTACACATCGGAATTGATGTTGCTGCGGCACATTTTAAGTCTATTCAAGGCACGTTAGGAGGAATAACTAATGAATAATAATAAAAATGAAGTACTCTTAAACGGAATTTGGAAAGAAAATCCGGTACTTGTTTCCCTTTTAGGATTATGTTCCGTACTGGCGATTTCACTTACCATTGAAAATGCACTCGGAATGGGCATAGCCTTCTCATTTGTCTTAATTATGTCGAACGTGATTATCTCATTAATCAGAAACATCGTTCCTAGTGAAATTCGGATTCCTGTCTACATAGTCGTCGTTGCAACTTTGGTTGTAATTGTCGAAATGTTAATGGCGGCATTTCTTCCCGCTCTTTATGAAAGTTTAGGAATATTCATTCCTTTGATTGTTGTTAACTGTATCATCTTAGGAAGAGCCGAAGCTTTTGCTTCCAAAAACGACGTTTTTGATTCGTTCTTAGATGCGATTGGCATGTCACTCGGATATACGATCGTTCTCATTGTTCTTTCTATGGTCAGAGAGTTTTTCGCTTCTGGAAATATTACAATCTGGGGAAATCTGCAACTTTCCCTTCCTGAAAAAGTGAAAGAAATTTTTGCTGATTTCTTCACCGATTTCTTTGTTAAACCACCTTCAGCATTTATCTTGCTCGGTGTCTTTATCGGTGTTGCTAATATTATAAATAATTCTTTGAAAGGAGCTAAGAAATAATGGGTGAACTCATAACTTTAGCTTTTACTGCTATCGTCATTGAAAATGTTTTGTTAGCAAGATTCCTAGGCGTTTGCCCGTTCTTAGGCGTCTCGAAGAAACGTGATTCCGCGGTTGGAATGGGACTCGCAGTTATCTTTGTTATTACTCTTTCCAGCGTTGTCGCTTGGCTCCTTTATACTTATATTCTTGTTCCTTTTAAGATGGTTTACATGCGGACGATTATCTTCATTCTCGTAATCGCATCCCTTGTACAAATGATTGAAATGTTTATTAAGAAGATTTCACCGGCGCTCTATCGTTCGCTCGGAATTTATCTCCCGCTGATTACGACCAACTGTGCGGTTTTGGGTATGGCGACTCTTGTAGCCGATCCCTCCTACACATTTTTAACCGCTTTAATCTTCTCGTTTGCTTCAGCGGTAGGCTTCTTATTCGTAATCTATCTATTTTCAACAATTAGGGAAAAGATTGCCCGTGGTGATGTTCCGAAAGCTTTCCAAGGCGTACCGATTGCTTTGATTACTGCCGGAATTATGGCGATGATCTTTTCTAGATTTGGAGTGTTGAATTTATGATCTTAAATGTTTTCCAAACATATTTCTTGCCCGCAATCGTTCTTGCGGGTACAGGCGCCATTTTCGGTCTTTTGATCGGCGTTTTTTCCAAAATTTTTGCAGTCGAAGTTGACGAGAGACTTTCACAATTAATCGAAATGCTTCCCGGTTATAATTGCGGTGCTTGCGGTTATCCCGGTTGTGCCGGTATGGCCGAAGGACTTTCGAAGGGTGAAGTTGAAGTAGCTTCATGCAAACCCGCAAAAGAAGAAGTACGTGATAAAATTAGACAATTTTTGAAAGAAAATTACAATTAGTAAAACATTTACATTTTAAAAGATGATTGTATAATTAAAGCCTATATGGTATAATACTTATGTCTTAAGTAATATTAAGGAGGAAAAGACGACATGTTAAAAAGAATGTTAATGGTTTTAGTAGCCGTATTTAGTCTCTTTGCTCTTACAGCTTGTGGAGAAAGAACTTATAAGGCTGACGGTGTTTATGCAGCATTTGCTGAAAGCACAAATTATGGAGCTCCTCAAATTACAGTTGTAACTGTCACAATTAAAAATGACAAGATTGAAAGCTTCTATATTGATTGCTTACAATCTACAGCTGTAAAAAATGAGGAAGATGTTGTAACCGGTTATAATTTTAACGAAAAAACTAAAAAAGAATTACGTTATGATTACCGTATGCACGGACCGGGTATGGATGAAGAAGAATATTTAGATTATCTTGAAGAAAATAACAAACTTGAATGGTTTGAACAAGCAGAACTTCTTGAAGCTTATTTCAAAGAAAACGGCACAGATTTAACTGTTGACAAAGATGGCTATATTCAAAACGTTTCTGGTGTTTCCATTGTCGATAGCGATTATTCAAAATTAGCTAAAAAAGCAGTTGAAAATGCGAAAGCCGGAAAAGTTTATAGCTGGGTTGCAACAGGTGGCTCAACTACTAATCTGATTTGGGCTGAAGGTACAGTTGATAAGAATGGCAAATTAACCAGCCTGAAACTTGATACTCGCCAAGGAAGAATAACCGACGGTACATTTGCTTGGGATGAAGAAACCAAACAAGAAAAGGGTTATGATTATCGTATGCATGGACCAGGCATGGAAGAAGAAGCATATTTAGATTATCTTGAAGAAAATAACAAACTTGAATGGTTTGAACAAGCAGATCTCTTAGCTGCTTATGTTCTTGAAAACGGCTTGGCGAATGTAAAATATGATGATAACGGCAAACTTGATAATGCACCGGAAGCAATCGCTGAGGTCTCAGTTACCGTTAACCATTATGTAAAAGTTATGAAAGATTTAGTAGATAACTGGAAATAAGAAAAATAAATTGAGCGTTGTCCTTTCAACGCTCAATTTTCTTGTGTAATTCATTAGAAATCGTATATTAGCAGCTAAATTAATCAATACTAAATTAGGGTGATTAAGATCAATAAAGCTGAAAACAGATACTTTCTTAAAGAAGTATTAATTAAATCGATGATTATCGGAATCAGTTTTTACTTTTTTCGGAGTCTAGTGCTTAGCAGTAATTCCAGATTTATTTCAATCGTCTTTAGGAATCCGAACAGTCTTTTCTCTTTATATAAATTCTTTTTTCTTGCAGTTACGGTTTTGGTGATTGGAGAATACTTGATTATGTTTAAACTTCCGCCAAATTTCTTACTTTCCCGAGTTATCGGTTTAGTTGTTATGTTTCTTTTAACAACCATTCTTTATAGCGGTTATTATTTTAGTTTTGGAGCAAGAATCCGCACCGCCTTTCTTTTGTTAACGACGGGAATTGCGATTATTTTCGGGCAAATTATTTCTTACCGGGTTCAAAAAAGGAAAAACTTAAGGTGGGGTCATTCATTAGGGTTCTTTAACTATTTTTTGATTGCAACAGTTTTGATGGGGCTTTCCCTTGCCAAGTTGGAAGGGTTTATTTTTCTAGACTCGTAGGAGTCTTTTTTCAACTTTTATTGAAAAACCGGTTCTAATTAGATCAAGATATTTTTCTTTACAAAGAATCTAAATTATGTTAATATTAATAGAAAGTAGATATCAAGAGGAGTGTTTTTAGTGGAAAAAATCACGATGGAAAAGCTTGTTGCTTATTTAAAGCAATATGGCTTTGTTTATCAAGGAAGTGAAATTTACGGCGGCCTCGCAAACTCATGGGATTTTGGTCCGATGGGCGTCGAACTTAAGAATAATATTAAAAAAGCTTGGTGGAAGAAATTTATTCAAGAATCTCCCTATAATGTCGGTATCGATTCCGCAATTCTTATGAACCCAAAGGTTTGGGTTGCAAGCGGTCATGTCGGTAGTTTCTCCGACCCCTTAACCGATTGTAAAGAATGCGGTGTTCGTTATCGAGCGGACAAGCTGGTTGAAGAGCACACGCAGGGCGAAGTAACTGGCGACGGCATGACTAATGAAGAATTAATCGATTTTATCAGAAAAGAAAATGTTAAATGCCCGAGTTGCGGAAAAAGCGACTTTACGGATATCAGAAAATTCAATTTAATGTTTAAGACTAATCAAGGTGTAATTGATGATGAAAAGAACACCGTTTATTTGCGTCCGGAAACCGCCCAAGGCATCTTTGTGAATTTTAAAAATGTTCAAAGAAGTTCAAGGAAGAAGCTTCCTTTTGGAATCGGTCAAATCGGAAAGAGTTTTCGTAATGAAATCACGCCTGGAAACTTTATTTTTAGGACCCGTGAATTTGAACAAATGGAAATGCAATTCTTCTGCAAACCCGGAACTGATTTAGAATGGTTTGCTTATTGGAAAGAGTTCTGCAGGGATTTTCTAAATTATTTAGGTCTTTCCGAAGATAATCTTCGCTATCGCGACCATAGCGCCAAAGAACTATCCTTTTATTCGAAAGCGACAACCGATATCGAATATTTATTTCCATTCGGTTGGGGTGAATTATGGGGGATAGCTGACAGAACCGATTATGACCTTCGCGTTCATCAAGAACACTCCGGGGAAAATATGGAATATTTTGATCCTGATGACAATACGCGTTATTTTCCGTTTGTCATTGAACCTTCAGTCGGTGTTGAACGCTTGCTGCTTGCGGTTTTGGCGGAAAGTTTAGAAAGAGAAGAACTCGCTGACGGTGAGTGTCGCGATCTTTTACGCTTGAAGCCCTACCTTGCACCGATTAAGGTTGCTGTTCTTCCCTTAGTCAATAAACTAACAGACAAAGCCCTTGAAGTTTATGGAGATTTGCGGAAAGAATTCATGTGTGAATTTGATACCAGCGGCAAAATTGGAAAAAGATATCGCCGTCAGGATGCTATCGGTACACCTTTCTGCGTCACAATTGATTACGATACTTTAGAAGACGAAAGCGTAACCGTCCGTGAACGCGATAGTATGGCCCAAGAAAGAATACCGATCAGAGAACTTGCTGACTATATCAATCAAAAAATAAAAGGATAGTGATGAAGTTTGTTAATTCCTGAGGCTACAATTCAAAAAATCAGAGAAGAAGCGGACCTTGTTCAAATTATTGGGGAATTTGTAAAACTGGAGAAAAAAGGAAATAATTATCTCGGTTTATGCCCCTTTCATCAAGATAACAATCCGTCTCTTACCGTTTCGCCGACCAAAAAAATTTATACTTGCTTCAGTTGCGGAGCGAAAGGAAATGTTTTTACCTTCCTCCAAAACTTTAATAATATTTCTTTTGTTGAAGCGGTCAAATATGTCGGCGAAAAAAGCGGAATTGCGGTTAATATTGCCACATATTACAGTAAAACACAATATTACGAGAAATATTACAAGATTCTCGAAACAGCAACAAAATTTTATGAGTTTTTCTTAAAAAATTCAGCCGAAGGAAAAAAAGCTTTAGATTATCTGCATAAAAGAAACTTAAATGATGAGATAATAAAGAGATTCCGAATCGGGCTAGCTCCGAAAGAAAATGATTTATTATATAAGTCTCTCTTACAAGAGAAGCATCAACCCCTGGATATGATTGAAGCCGGGGTTGTCCGCAGTTATCGGGACTCATATTTTGATATTTTTAAGAATCGAATCGTATTTCCGCTTGAAGACATAGACGGTCATATCGTCGGTTTCAGCGGTCGCCTTTATACAAAAATCGCCAATGAGCCCAAGTATGTAAACACCAGCGAAAACAAGATTTTTAAAAAAGGCAAACTCTTATATAATTTCTTCCGAAACATAAATGAGATCCGTCTTCAGGATGAAATCTATGTTTTTGAAGGCTTTTTGGATGTAATCGCCGCCTATCGTGTCGGCATTAATAATGCAGTTGCGATTATGGGAACGGCTTTAACTGAGGACCAGATTCAAGCGATTTCCAAAGCAACCAAGAACATAATAATTTGTTATGATGGCGATACAGCAGGAATTGAAGCAACCAAAAGAGCGATTCGTCTTTTAACGGGATCCGGTTTTAATGTCCGAGCAGTCTTAATGCCGGAAGACCTCGATCCCGATGATTATCTGAATCGATATGGGGCGAATAAACTTAAGGAACTCTTAGAGAATTCAGAAAGCGGAATCGAATATCTTTATAAGGTTGCGAAAATTAAATTAAATTATGAAGATTTGGTTAGCGTTGAGGCTTTTAAAACCGAAATCTTTCAATATTTAAAAGCTTTCAATTCCTTTGTGCTCACGGAGAAGTTTCTCCAAAAACTTTCCGAAGATTTACAGGTCAGCGTAGATAGCTTAAAAGCTGATTTCGGCCGGATTGATTATCGCCCGCTTCCGAAAACCAAAACTCCGAGGCGATTAATCAAATGGGAGTCGAGTGAAACAAAGTTTTTGAAATCCGAAAAAGAGCTGGTCAGAAGATCATATCAGGATAAAAAATTTTGTCTTGAACTTTATAAGGATTTAGATTCGCATTATGTTGAATTTAAAAATTTCTGCCTTTTAGGCAAAATCTATGATTATTATCAAATAAATGATATAATTAATCACGATGAGTTTTTAAAAAATCTCAAAGAAGAAGAAAAAAAACTTCTTGAAGATATTATAAACTCAAAAGAAGCAATCTATCAAGATTTGCCAACTGCGGTTTTAATTAAAACCGTCAAACAATATGAAATTATAAAAAAATACGAAATAGAAAAAGAAGCGATAAAAGAAAATCTTAATGGCGAGAATTTAAAGAAATTTGCCGAATTAAGAAAAGAAACATTGTTTCATAAGGAGTAGTTCTATGATCTATGAAAATAAAGCTTTAATGGAATTAATCGAAGAAGGAAAAAAGAATGGATATATTGCAATCAGAGACATCTTAGCTATCGTTAATGAGGACAGCGAAGAATTTGATGAAGTTTCAAAACTTTTAGAAAATGAAAATATCGATTTAGTTCGAGATGATGACCTCGAAGCTTATGAGACCGGAATCGAAGAAGACAACGGAAATCTGAGCGATGATTTCGAAGGTTTTATCGGAGAACTCGATAATGATCCCGAATTCAGTGAATTTACTAATGAAATCGAAAATGATTTAAAAACCAAAGATATCGACGATATCGTTTCAACTTTTGCTGCACCGACACAAACCGATGATCCGGTTAAGATGTATCTGAAAGAAATAGGTCAGATCCCCCTCCTTACTACAAACCGGGAGTTAGAACTTTCCCGGACCGTTCAACAAGGTCTTCTTGCAAGCGATATTTTAAAACAAGTTGAAAAAGGGAAGAAAGAAATCACAGCCGAAGACAAAGAAAGATATAACCTTTATGTTCAAGAGGGCTTAGATGCTCGGGAAATTTTGATTGAATCCAATTTGCGTTTGGTTGTATCGATTGCGAAACGTTATCTTGGACGCGGCTTGCAATTTCAAGACCTAATTCAAGAAGGAAATATGGGTTTAATGAAAGCTGTCAATAAATTTGACCCTACTAAGGGTTTTAAATTCTCTACCTATGCAACCTGGTGGATCAGACAAGCGATTACCAGGGCGATTGCAGACCAAGCAAGAACAATCCGAATCCCAGTGCATATGGTCGAAACCATCAATAAACTCGTCCGTACTCAAAGAAAGTTAACCCAGGAATTAAGACGGGAACCCACACCGGAAGAAATTGCTGCCGAAATGAAGATTTCGGTTGAAAAAGTCCAACAAATACAAAAGATTGCACAAGAACCGGTTTCACTTGAAACCCCGGTCGGCGAAGAGGACGATTCAACTTTAGGTGATTTTGTCCATGATACCGAGCTTCCCAATCCTCTCGATTATACAATTAACGAAAAATACAAAGAAGAAATCGATACTGTCTTAAAAACACTCACACCCCGCGAGGAAAAGGTTTTACGTTTGCGTTTCGGACTTACGGACGGAAAACCGCATACTCTCGAGGAAGTTGGAAAAGAATTTGGCGTAACCAGAGAAAGAATCCGCCAAATCGAAGCCAAGGCAATCAGACGCCTCCGGCATCCGACCCGTCAGAAACGTCTCAGTCAGTATAAGTAAAGCCGATTCTCCAGAATTGGCTTTTTTCTGTGTGCCAGACGGTATGAAACTAGGGCATGATGCGTTAGACCGCTATCTAAATGTGGATACTGTAATATTGGACGTACCGCCGGATACAAGGCCCGTACGTCCAGTCTGTGAGAGGGATGAATTTTAAAAAAATATCTCTACTCGATTGAAATAAACTAGGCTTTAAGATATAATACTTTTGAAAGACAGGTGCTTTTTATGATTTCCGAAAGAATAAAAACCTTGGCCGCACTTGTTCCCCCAGCAAAAAGTTTGGCGGATGTCGGCTGTGATCATGGATATTTATTAGTCGAAGCCTTTCAAAAATATGGTTTGGATTATGCCGTCGCCATCGACAACAAAGAACTCCCTTTAAAAAATGCTCGCGATAATTTAAAGCGCTACCCCTTTTTCTCACAAATCCGTTTCAGTCTTTCCGATGGACTCGAAGATTTAAAAGAAGAAGTGGAAGCAATCGTGATTGCCGGAATGGGAGGGATTTTAATAACTCAGATTTTAAAAGAAGGTTTAACTAAACACCGTGAAGCAAAATATATCTTCCAGGCTAACCGAAATCTCTACGAATTAAGAAGGTTTCTATATGAAGAAAAAATGGAGATCGCATCTGAGAAGATTATCTTTGAAGACGGACAGTACTATGAGATAATCGTTTCTAAGGCTGCGAAAAAGCCTCTAGTTTATACGGAAGCGGACCTTATTTTCGGTCCAGTCTTAAGACGGACAAAACCGCCTTTGTTTTTGGAGAAATTAAAAGCAGAAATACTAAGGATTTCTGAAATTGATCATCCGGATATAAAAATGAAAATCAAAAGAATCGAGGAAGAGTTATATGAAAATAAGCACAATCACTGATTATTTAGAGCGGAGATTCCCTCAAGACCTTGCCTCCGATATTGACTACGGTAAAGTCGGTTTTATAATTGGAAACGAAGACTTAGAATTAAAGAACATCCTGCTTGCTTTGGATTTAAATCTTGCTGTTATCCATGAGGCGATTGACCGGGATGCGAATTTAATCATCGTTCACCATCCCTTTATTTTTCATCCGCTTACAAAGATTCATTTTAATGATAAATATGGGAAAATCTTGCGGTTGATGTTTGAAAACCAGATATCGCTTTACGTAACCCATACGGCGCTTGATGTCGGTAAAGGTGGAGTTAATGATACGCTCGCAAGACTTTTAGAAATTAAGGATTTAAATTATGAAATAGAAAAAGACCGCTTCCTCCGTTATGGGAAAATCGAAGCGATCTTCTTAAAAGACTTAGCTATCAAGGTTAAAGAAAAGTTTGCGCTCACGGGACTTAGATTGGCCGGAAACGGTGAACAAGTTATCCGCTATTTAGGAATTATCGGCGGGAGCGGAGGTCGCGAAAGCGATATTGATTTGGCTCTAACTTTAGGACTGGATTGTTATATTACTTCTGAAGTCAGTTTACATGCCGCTCAAAAGGCGGTTGAGAATAATCTTGCCATTATTGAAGTTAATCATGGCATTGAAAAGTTTGTTTTTATTACCCTTGCGGAAGAATTAAAAGAAGAGTTTAGCTTAGAGGAACAAATCTTTATTTCCAAAATTGAAACAGATCCTTTTATAACCATTAAATGAAAAAGTCGGTAATTACTTACCGACAATTATCTTTCAATAATAGCTTCTACAGGGCATACTTCCTGACATGCGCCGCAATCGATGCAAGCTTCTTCATCAATAACATAAATATCGCCTTCACTGATGCAGTCGACGGGGCATTCTGCTTGGCAAGAACCACAAGCTATACATGAATCTAAAATAAATCTTGGCATCTTAATCCTCCTCGTTAACTGTGTTAATTATATCATTTATTTAAAAAAAGGTAAACACTTTACAAACATTTTCATTGTCTTTTTATATATTTTGTAGTAAAATAGATATAGTTTATAATAAAGGAGTGAACATAATGGTAGAATTAGCTTGGTGGTGGTTTGTTCTCATACTCTTAGGTGTGCTGATTGTTGGAGCTGTCATTGGTTTCTTTGTTGCAAGAAAGGTTTTCTCTTCTTATTTAGAAAAAAACCCGCCTGTAACTGAAAAAATGATCCGTGTGATGATGCAACAAATGGGCAGAACACCATCCGAAAAACAAGTCCGTCAAATCATGGCTTCTATGAATCAAGCTCGAAACAAGTAATAAACTAGGCCGTATGCTACGGCTTTTTTTATTTATTCTTATGAAATAAAAAAGTAACTTTATTTTCCTTTTTATTTTTTAATCTGACAATATTTTCATAGTGGCGATAAAAGATGATTAGTACTATTAAAACGCAGAAAATCGGAAAATAATAATTTATTGGGTAACCAAAAACAGGATCATAACCGATAATATAAAGAATAAGGGCAGAAATTAAGGTGAAAATTGCACTCAAAAGCGAACCTAAGGAAACATAGCGAGTTAAGGCTACAATAATAAAGAAAAAGAGAATCAAAACCGGAAGTAGCCATGGACAAAAGCCCAAGATAACACCGCTGCTGGTAGCAACCGCTTTTCCGCCTTTAAATTTTAGAAAGACCGAACATGTATGACCGATAACAGCAAGCAAACCATAAAGAAGCGGAGAAATTACCATATAGGTAGCGGGGATGATTCCAAAACGGAAAAGAAAAACAAAGAGGCCACCCTTAGTTGCATCTAGTAAGTAAGCTAAAACAGCATATTTTTTACCAAGAACACGGCCGACATTTGTAGAACCGATATTTTTACTTCCATGGTCACGAATATCGACGCCTTTAACCTTCCCGATAATAAATCCAAAAGGAATTGCGCCGAAAAAATATGCTAAAACAAGAATTATTATTTTAAGTGCTAGTACCATAAAAATCACCTTGTTCTATTATATTATATCCTTTATTCAAATGCAAGAAGAAAATATATTTCAATAAAATACATTTTTCTACAGGTTTAACATACGCATTAATATAAAATGAGTATATTTATTTAATCGAAATAATGATTTACATTTCCTTAAATATATGCTATAATATAGTCATGAAAGGTATTGAAAAAGATGGCAAGAACAAAACAGATTTATGATGAATCTAAAATTCAAATATTACAAGGTTTAGAAGCGGTTCGTAAACGTCCCGGTATGTATATCGGCAGTACAGATTCGAAAGGACTTCACCAATTATTATGGGAAATTATTGATAATTCGATCGATGAAGTTTTATCCGGATATGGGGATCATATCAAAGTAATAATCCATAAAGGCAACTCAGTTGAGGTCATTGATAACGGCCGGGGTATTCCAATCGGAATGCATAAAACTGGCGTTCCTACTCCTCAGGTAGTTTTTTGCACACTTCATGCCGGCGGAAAATTTGATTCGAGCAGCGGCTATAAAGTTGCGGGTGGGCTCCATGGGGTCGGATCCAGCGTCGTCAATGCTTTAAGCGAGTTTGTTGAAGTGACGATTCAACGCGAAGGAAAAATTTATTACCAGAAATATGAAAAAGGCGGTTCTGTAATTCAGAAACCGAAAATCCTCGGTGAAACCAGAAAAACCGGCACCTCCGTCCATTTTAAACCTGATCCAACTATATTTTCTTCAACCGTTATTGATTATAAGCTTTGTTCCCAAAGGCTGAAAGAATCAGCTTATTTGGTCAAGAATTTAAAACTTGAACTGGTTGACGAAAGAACAAACGAAACCGAAGCCTTTGTCTTTCAAGAAGGGATCGCGGAATACATCCAAGATTTAAACGCTAATAAAGATCCCATTCATGAAGCCATCTATCTTGAAGGAACCAATCTGGGCATCCAAGTCGAATGCGCTTTACAATATTGTAATAAATTTTATTCGGAAAATACTCTTTCCTTTGTAAATAATATCAGAACCAAAGACGGCGGAACTCATGAAACCGGGTTTCGGGCTGCGCTTACTAAAGCCTTTAACGATTATGCCCGGATGCGGGGACTTTTAAAAGATAAAGACCCGAATCTTGAAGGGACTGATGTCCGCGAAGGTTTAACGGCAATTTTATCTGTCCGCATCGGCGAAGATAAACTTCAATTTGAAGGTCAAACCAAGAATAAACTCGGAACCGCAGATGCAAGGTTTGCTGTCGAAGCAATTGTTTTTGAAAAGTTGAAGTTCTTTTTAGCAGAAAAAGGCGAAATTTCCAATAATTTGGTAAATAATGCAATTCGCGCAGCAAAAGCTCGGGAAGCAGCCCGTAGAGCCCGCGAAGAAGTAAGGATGATTAAACAGAAGGTTGTAAAAACGGCTAATCTTGCCGGAAAGCTAGCCCCCTGTCAGGAAAAAAATCCGAAAAGAAATGAGCTCTTTATCGTTGAAGGAGATTCTGCCGGTGGCAGCGCTAAACAAGGTCGGGACCGGCGTTTCCAAGCAATTCTGCCTTTACGTGGCAAGATTATCAATACCGAGAAAACAAAAGTCGAAGACATCTTGAAAAATGAAGAAATCATGTCAATCATTTATGCTATCGGCGGTGGCTATGGCCGTGATTTCAATGTCAACCGTATCAACTACGATAAAATTGTAATTATGACCGATGCCGATACTGACGGTGCCCATATTCAGGTTTTGCTTTTAACTTTCTTTTTCCGTTATATGCAACCTTTAATCGAACAAGGCAAGGTTTATATCGCTCAGCCGCCTTTATATAAAATCACGACCAAAAATAAAATTGAATATGCCTGGAACAATCTTGAATTAAAAGAGAAACTTGCAAATATAAAGAACTATACCATTCAAAGATTTAAAGGTCTCGGAGAAATGAATTCCGAACAACTTTGGGAGACAACAATGAATCCAGAAACACGAACTTTAATTCGAGTTCAAATTGAAGACTTTAACGAAGCTGATAACCGAATCTCGATTCTCATGGGCGATAAAGTCGAACCCCGTCGCGAATGGATTGAAAACAATGTTTCTTTTGAAACCGAAGATGATTTCACCCTTGATGAGGTAAGCTACGATGAGTAAAAAAAAGACTAAGAAAATTAAAAATTTTATTGAAAAAATTATTGAAGAAGATCTCGATATCCTGGTCGGGGAAAGATTCGGTCGCTATTCGAAGTATATTATCCAAGACCGGGCCCTTCCCGATGCCCGTGACGGCTTAAAACCCGTCCAAAGACGCATTCTTTATGCGATGTATAAGCTTGGTTTATCTGCCAATCGTCCTTATAAAAAATCGGCCCGGATAGTTGGTGATGTTATTGGTAAATATCATCCCCACGGAGATACCTCTGTCTATGAAGCGCTGGTCAGACTCTCTCAAGATTTTAAAGTTCGCTTACCCTTAATTGATATGCATGGAAACAACGGCAGTATTGACGGCGATCCTGCTGCCGCTATGCGTTACACGGAAGCGAGATTATCGAAGTATTCAGAATACTTATTAGAAGATATCAATAAACGGACCGTCGGTTTTGTTCCGAATTTTGACGACGAAGAATATGAACCGACAGTGCTTCCCGCCAAATTTCCCAACCTCTTGGTAAATGGTGCTTCCGGAATCTCAGCCGGGTATGCAACCGAAATTCCGCCCCATAATATTAATGAAATCATTCAAGCGGTGATTTATAAATTAAATCATAAACGTGCAAAATTAGATGATTTAATGGAGATTGTAAAAGGACCGGACTTTCCGACCGGAGGAATCGTTCAAGGAATCAACGGAATCAAGAAAGCTTATGAAACCGGACGCGGTAAAATTATTATCAAAGCCAAATGTGAAACCGTTGAAATGAAGAATATAAATCAAATTGTCATCACCGAACTTCCTTATGATGTCAATAAAGCTAATTTGGTCAGGAAGATGAGCGAAATCTATCAGAAGAAGAACATTGACGGAATTATCGACATTCGCGATGAATCTGACCGTGAAGGGCTCAGAATTGTTGTTGATTTAAGAAAGGATGCCAATTCGGAAGATATTCTTAATTTCTTTTTCAAGACAACCGATCTCCAAATAAATTACAATTTTAATATGGTTGCGATTGCAAATAAACGGCCGCTCTTAATGGGCCTAAACGAACTTTTAGATCTTTATATCTCGCACCAAAAAGAAGTAATTACCAATCGCAGCAACTATGAACTTGCTGCCGCAAAGAAGAGGTTGCATATCGTTGAAGGCTTAATCGAGATGGTTTCAATTCTAGATGCGGTGATTCAAACAATTCGGAGTTCGGAAAATAAACGTGATGCCATCGAAAACTTAGTTGCGACTTATAATTTTTCTGATTTACAAGCGGAAGCCATTGTAATGCTTCAACTATATCGACTTACTAATACCGATATCGTTCAGCTTCAGATTGAAAAAGAAAAACTCAGTCAATTAATTGAAGAATTAAACGATATCCTCGCTAACGAAGCCTCGCTTGTTAGAGTTATTAAAAAGGAACTGATGAAAACTTTAAACGAACTTTCTTCCCCGCGTCGAACCGTCATTGAACATGAAATCGATGATGTAAAAATAGAAATCAAAGATTTAGTTGCTAAAGAAGACTACCATATAATCATCACTCATGACGGTTACTTAAAACGCATAACACCGCGCGCTTACCAAGCAAACGAAGAAATGAAGTTAAAAGAAGGCGACTTGATTATCGCAAATTATGAAATGACTTCTTTTGATACCCTGCTTTTATTTACCAATCTCGGCAACTATGTCTTTATGCCGGTTAGTAAAATTCCGGAAGTAAAACCGAAAGATATGGGTTATAATATCAGCACTTTGGTTTCTATCGATGCTGAAGAGCGCATTATCTTTACGGTTCCGGTTTCTGATTTTGAGGAAGAGAGATATCTCCTCTTTACAACTAAAAACGGTTTGATTAAAAGAACATTACTTAACAACCTCTATGCGGTTCGTTATTCAAGGGCTTTAATCGCAACAAAAATTCGCGACGACGATGAACTCGTGAGTGTCGATATCAGCCGCGATGGTACAGAAGAGGTTGTCGTTTGTACAAAATTTGGTTATTTGAACCGTTATGATGCTGAAGAGGTTACAGTTATGGCGCCACCATCATTTGGAGTTAAAGCACTGGAAATGAAAAATCGCCCCAATGATGAAGTCGTTGGCGTCCACTTTATTAGCGAACGAGATTTATTAATTCTTTTAACCAAGAAAGGAAATATCCGTCGCATTCGTCCCGATGAAATAACTAAAGGTAGAAGAAGCAATGTCGGAAAACAATATGTGCCGATGACAAGAAACCGGAATAACGAAATCCTTTCTTCCGAGGTTATCCATGCAAAGAATGCTAATCAGAGCCTTGATGCTTATATCTACGGAGAGGAAGGAATTGCTCCAATTGATTATTCGTTATTAAGAAGCGCGACTGCACCTTCCGGGAAAAAGATAACCAAGAAAAATATCGGCGAAGCTGAAAAAATTGTTATCAGCAAGAATAATATCGATTTTACTTAAAATTCTATAAAATAGAGCTCTTCAGAGAAGATTATCTTAATGATGGCGAATAGTTCATCATTAATCTTCTCTGAATCTGGCAAAGGAGTTCATTATGAGCACAGTACTTAATATCAATCGTTTCATCATCCCTAACGATGTTGTAGTTTCGCTTTCGACGGTTTACCGCTGGATCGGAAAAAATGGATTTTTTGAAGAAACGGTTAAAACTGATTTAAATAGGATTGTACAAGCAACAGTTGAAAGAGATGCTTATTTTCTTTTAAAAATCTTAGATTTAAATGTAACCGATTCAAGAGCTCGTTTGATTATTACCAAGAATTCTAATCCTCGTACCAAGGATGAAACTGCACTCTTTCGGCTCAAGGAATTGCTGTTACAAATTCAAGAAAATTATCGCGAAATCCGCCACCAAAGCAATGATTTATTAGACTTGGCTAATTTTCTTTTCTCACATTATCATGAGATAAAATTTACTTATGAAGAAACAGATAAGAAAACTGTTTTAAAAAGTCAAGCCAATCGCAGCAAACGCTTAATTTTGGATAAAATCAATGAACAGGCTGATGAAATTAATGAAAAAAAGAGTTTTGAAAAACTCGTGCTTTACTTAAATCTTTTTATCGATTTTTATAATATTGCTCCCTTTACGGAGAGGAATAAAGAAGTATCTTTAATCTTGTTATTGCTATTACTCTTAAAAGCGGATCTTGAAGCTTTTCGGTATGTCAGCTTTTTTGAACTCTTGAATAATAACTTATCTGAATTTAAAACTGAAGTCAAAAATGCCAGTTTTAACTGGAAAGAGGGTTTTGCTCAAACAATGGGCTTTATCCGTTTTATGTTGCGTTTAGTAATAAATGCTTATGAAAAAGCTTATGATATCATTAAAGATTATCAGTTTGATACTAATTTAAATAAGGGTTATAATATCAAAAACACAATACTTAAACTGCCGCAAATCTTTACAAAAGATGAAATAAGAATCTTACATCCTTTTGTGAGTGATTCTACAATTAACCGGACCTTAATTAGAATGCGGGATGAGGGGTTGATTAAACCATTAGGAAAAGGAAGATCCGCAAAATGGATTCGGATCACTCAGGAAAAGGACTATGGCAAAAACCAACTATCATAACCATACCTATTTATGTCAACATGCCCAAGGCTTACCCTATGATTATATTAAGCGTGCTGTTGAACTTGACTACGATGAAATTGGAATGAGTGATCACGGACCAATATTATATGATCTTTTTGCCCGAATGACGCTTTCTGAATTTTATGATATTTATTTACCTGATATCGAGAAAGCCAAACAAGAATTTTTTAAGCAGATTAAAATCTACAAAGGACTCGAAATTGAATATTTCCAAAATCATCATCAACATTATGAAATGTTATTAAAAGACCTTGATTACTTAATTTTGGGTCAGCATGTCCTTATTCATCAAAGCAAGTTCATTGATGTCTTTCGGGATATGAATGATGAATATTTGGAACTATATAAAGATACTGTAATTGAAGCATTAGAAACCAAGTATTTTCGGATTTTGGCTCACCCCGACATTTATCTTTTTGGCTACCAAACATGGAATGAAAAAACCGAAAAAGTCGCTAGAGCTATCATTGAAGCAGCAATCCGAACCGATACGCTTCTGGAAATTAATGCAAACGGCATCAGAAGAAGAAGGATTATCAATCAAGATGGAGAAGAGGTTTATCTTTATCCTCGGAAAGAATTCTGGACTCTTTTAAAAGCTTATCCGGAAGCACAAATCATAATTAATGAAGACAATCATGCTTTAAAACAAATAGGAGATAAAGCTGTCTTCCGGGCACATGAGTTTGCTCAGGAGTTAAATTTAACGATAAGGGATTTTCTTTATGATTAGCATCTACAAATGGCGTTTATTCTATTTAATACTTTCATCAATTTTACTGCTTACACTTGCATATTTTGTCATCAAAGAACGTTTTTCTTATGATATTTTTTTTCTGTTAACTGTTTTTTTCCTCTTTTTACATTTCTTTTTCCAAAGATTTGAAAAGAAGAAAACATTAAAAATCCATATGATTTACCTGCAGGATTTAAATCCTTTAGCTTATCTGGAAGAATATCAGAAATTTAATAAAAAACGTTTCTTATCAAAAGCAGCAAAATCAATAAATAAAATTAATAGTGCCCTTGTTTTGCTTACCGCAGATAAGATTGAAAAAGCTCATCAAATTCTAATTGGTCTTGTGGATCAAGAACCGAAATTTGGGCCTTATCTTCGTTTCTGGTATTATACAGCCTGGATTAATTACTATGACGAAGTTGATGATCTAACTAGGATGAAATTTCTGCTGGAGCAGAATAAAGCAATCTTAAAAGAAATACCTCCTAAATATCGCCAAAAATTAGTTGAAAATTTTGAGTTTTTTAAAGCAAAATGTTTTGTAAAGGAAGGCATTTTTCTCGACACTGCAGAAAACTACTTCTATGACATCCTCCGCACTAACCTGCCTAAACTAACCATCTTAAATTGCGTTTACCAACTTGGAGTTATTGCTTATAAGAACGGAAAATATGAACTTTCTAAAAGAAGGTTTCAGTCGGTAGTGATGAACGGAAAAGACTTAAACGAAGCCAAGAAAGCAAAAACATTCCTTGAGAAAATAGATGAACTTAACCTAAATGCATAGATTAAACCAACTCTCAATTTTGAGAGTTTTATTTTTTTAAACTTATTCTAAGAAGATTATCTTTAATATTGTTTAGAGTTCATCATTAAACCTATTAAATAGCGCATATACTCTTATAAGCATGCTATAAGAAGATTATCTTTTCTTTGTTTAACAATTATAGTATAATTTTATTACATGTCGATTCTTAGCAGCTTTGTGCTATTATTGAAGAAGAAAGGAAATTGGTATGGAATATTATCTACAAAAACGCTGGAAATTAGAAGAGCGAAGTTTAGTTTATTATGGCCTTCGAAACAAAGAAAATTTATTTAAGAACACTATAAAACTCTCTAAGAAACAAAGTAGGATTATAGGTAGTTTACCGAAGACGCTGGATGAAAAGGAATGTGTAATCTTAAAGAAATTTATCGGTAAACAGGTTGTTTTGAAAAAAGATCTTAAAAAAATTCCTAAATCTTTAAAAGAAGCAAAATTTTGCAAGGAATGCGTTGCAAATGATTATATGATACCTGGCTTAGAATTAAACGATTTCGGATTATGTCCCTTATGTCAAACCAAGGAACTTGCGGAAACTTTAAAAAGCGTCGTTCCGATTCTAAACGAGATTCCAAAATCAAAAAAATCCAGATTTGATGTCGGTCTTTTTTACACCGGTGGTAAAGATTCTACATATCTTTTGTATTATTTATCAGAGGTCTTACAATTACGGGTACTCGCTATGACATGGGAAATCCCTTTTATCTCCTCTTCCGCAAAAGCCAGCATTGAGAATGCGAAAAGGAAACTCGCAAATGTAGAATTTATTACTAAAAAGATAAACGATAATGATTTACGTAAAATCTATAATAAACTCTATTCTTTAAATGAAAACACCTGTGCCTGTCCTTCGCTAGCTTATATTCTTTTTTATCCTGATTTGGTAGAAAACAAAGTTCCATATTTTGTTGTTGGTAATGAACCCGTGCAAATGCTTGGCCTTTATTATAATCAGATGGCACCAAAAATTGCTTACAGATTCTCCAATTATTTTCTTTTAAATCTTTTAATAAATATTTTTCGAATGCTTACCTTAAGACCACCTTTTAAAAAAGGTCAACTCCATACACTCATGACAATGAAGCAACTTGCTTATGGTGACAGTTTCGTAAAGAAAATTTCAAAATATAAAAATGAATTGGTTTCAAATGTAGTAGCTTCCATCCATGAAGTCAAGTCAATCCTAATTCCCTTAAAAAGAAGTATCAGAAGATCAACATGGACCGGAAGCATTCCCCGTTTTGTCCATATTGATTTAAATGACATCTCCGGCGGAATCTATGATTGGCAGAATGTAAAAGAAATTATAATTGATAAATGTGGTTGGGTGGCTCCGGAAGAGAAAGGAAAAGGACTTCATACCAGTTGCTCAATCGAAAAATGCAAAGAATATTCTCAATTCCAAAGATTCTATCATATGAGAAGCAAAATGATACCTTTCAGCGCCTTAGAAATAGCTCTTGCGAGTAGAAACAAAAACATTACGAGAGAAGAAGCAGTTTATGAATTAGAAAGAGTACTTGGCTTTTCTTTAACTGAAATTCCTGAATGCAAGATTATGAAAGATTATTTAGGAGCAAAATAAAATGAATTTAGTTATTTGTTTTTCTCCGACTGGAGGAACAAAGAAAATCGCTGATTATGCAGCAAATTATCTAAATTTTCAATTGCTTGACTTAACAGCTTTTAAAGATCACAAAGATTTCAATTTCCAACAAGAATTCGATTATCTCGTTCTTTGTTTTCCGGTTTACTCACAAAACATTCCTAAACCAGTTAAAGAAATTATCAAAAAACTGAAAGCTAAATGTTATATTCTAATAGCTACCTACGGTAGAATGCATATGGGTAATGTTTTATGGGAAGCAAACAAACACTTACAGGGAAGATTGATCGGTGGTGCCTATATACCGACAAAACATACTTATCAAGAAGGAGATTATTTTAAAGA
This sequence comes from Acholeplasmataceae bacterium, assembly GCA_012841865.1. Lineage (GTDB taxonomy): Bacteria > Bacillota_I > Bacilli_A > ML615J-28 > CAG-698 > DTU067. The sequence goes on from DUTX01000142.1 coordinate 20,640, forward strand.
TTATCAAAAACTTAATTCCCTGCTTTCTAGAGCAATAAAAAAAGAAACCAAGCAAATTGTAATTCCGAAACTAAAGAAGAATCCTTTTGCTGATTTCTTTCCAAATGGAAGAAGCCGGTATGCGATAAAAATAAAGAAGAACGCAAATTGCAATAAATGTAATCATTGTAACCGCGTTTGTCCACAAGAAGCTATTAATTTTGGAACAATTACGAAGGACTGTATTAGATGCCTTAGCTGTTATTACAATTGTCCGAATAAAGCTTTGGAAGTAAAATATTCAATTTTCTTAAAAGCTTATTTAAAAAAGGATAAAATTAAAGATTTAATTGTTTACTAATAATCAATACCCCTTTTTAGAGAAGATTATCTTTTATTAAGCGGGCAATTAACAATAAAGATTTTCTCAAGCCCTCTTTAGAAAATCTTTAATTTATTCTCTTATATAAATAGCGCTTTATTCGTCGCCTTTATCAATAAATTTCTTTATCGAACGAACAAATTCAGCTATTTCCTGATGATCGATTGTAGGTGCAATAAAATTAGGATTTTTCATTAAGGCTTTAGTCATTAATTTGGCTAAACCTTTTTGTTTTTCTAGAATTAATACTCCTCCGAAAGTCTTCATGACAAGGGCATCGTTTCTGATGCTTTCTGTAAAATTTTGACTCATTACCTTAGTAAATGTTTCAGGTAACCCTTGGCAAACAAAGATCGCAAAATTTTTTTCTTGAATTAAATTTTTGTATTTTTTCAAAAACCTCTTAATCTTAGGGTGAACCATTCCCATACGGATAGAAGAACCAATAATGATAATATCATAATCATTTAAATTTCCATTGTCAGCCTCTAAATTGATAAGAGAAGCATCCAGTGCTTTACTCAATATCCCTGCACAATATTCAGTAGTACCTGTTTTTCCAGCATAGATTATCCCTATTTTCATTCAAACCTCCTAAATTTAATTACCATAATAATACAAAAATCGAGTGAGATTGGCAAAGGATATTTTAATGTGTAAGAATCCTTGTTCTGAAAAGATTATCTTTATTAATGCCGGTTATTCATCATTAAGCTAATCAAATTTGGCCATAAATTACCTTAGTTAAAGAAATATAGGAAGATGTTATAAGTAATCAAAAAGAATTTAATATATTTATTTTTGGATTTATAGATAAACAACTGACTTCCTATAATATATATTATGTTAAGTAGATAATATATACGACCCTGCCTGAAAAAATAAAACGGTGTTTAGATGTTGAAATAAGCAATTCACTTAATAGATAACAATAAATAATTATCACCTAGATTGGAAAGGGCAACTCTCAGGCGCTTATTAAACAACTTTATTCATGATTCTCCATCTCAAAAAAGATAACCTTCTGAGAGGCTCGGTTTAAATTGATTCTTTAATAAGATCTTTGATTTGATTAATTATGATTTTCTCTTAACCAAACAAAAGATAATCTCCTTTAAAGCAGCTTCTTCTTTTTCTATATTTTTTTTCATTAATCAAAACAATCATAAACTGATATTGGATAATACATCAGATCAATTTAGAAAGAGAAAATATTTCTGACTATTACGGATTAAAAAAATCTTATTAGAAGGTCAACGGATCATAACTTTACTAAATTAAAGATAATCTTCTCTAGTGAGGTCTTTTGAAGCATGATACAAATAAAAAAAGCTCCCTTTAAGAGAAAGCTTAATACAGAGTCTAAATTACTATTAAACAGGCCAAACCCCAAATTTCCCTTTACACCGTTTTTGGTTCAGGAGTGAGTATTTTATGGTCCTAATTGATAAAATGGAAATTGGGCGAAATTTAAGAGTGAATATCTACGCTTGAAGGCAAATTTATAAATAGATTGAATAAGCTATGAATAAAGGTAGATAATATTCGACTTTTTTCTACACTCTTCTACAAATAAATTAACTCATTATTGATTGCTGACTGCATTTAATGAAAATAATAGAGTAAAATGTCGAAATAATTAGTATAATTTGTAAAAGGTTGTAATAATTAAATGAATTCTATCAGAAAAACTTGATTATTGTAACAGCAAGAAGTCCTGACATTTCTAAAGCATTAATAATCAGTCCAAAAGAATTTAAAACTAAACCGGTTGTTGCATAATAACCGGATTTTCTGATAATCCTTGCTTTTAGAAAGCCAATTGTTCCACAAATCATCCCAATCAATGTGAAAACAAGAACCGAAAAGATCATTCCAATTTGAATGATTTTATCGTCTGTATCAGTTAAGATGATTGCTAAAATCAAAAACATTGATACAAGAGAAAGAGCTAGACTTACGCAACCTAAAGCATTAAGTACCAACATATTCTTCTGCTTTTTTCTTTCGTATCTTTTTATTTCGTCAATACTTTTTTCAAACACTGGTTGTTCCATATCCGCCTCGTTTACAATTGGTTTAATAATATTATTTCTGAAATGATGAAATTTATACAAACTTGTATTATTGAGGCGGATTTTGAGATTTTTTATAGAAGCTTAACGATAAATTCTACGTCATAAAAAGATAATCTACTCAGAAACGTGGTTTATTCAAGTTTTCCGAGACGGCTGTTTAACCAAGTAAAACAATCTTTCATTACTTCTTCTTTATTTGTTTCTAAAAGAAGTTCATGGCGAGCACCAGCATATAATTTAAATTCCAAATCCTTGATTTCCATGAATTTTAAAGTATTGTAAAGAGCGGTGATTAATTTAACCGGACCACCGACTGGATCTTCGGAACCGCTTAAGAGTAAAATCGGAAGTTCCTTGGGAACTAATTCAAAGTTATGATTGATTGCTCTTAAGCCTCTGAAGAAATCACGGAAAAAGGCAGCGGTGAAAATTCCTCCGCAGTATTCGTCATCAATATACTTCTTTACTTCATTTTCATCTCGGTTCAGCCAATCAAAATCAGATTTGGACGGACGGAAATATTTATTATAATTTCCGAAGGTTAAATTATTTAAGAGTTTGCTCCGGTGTCTTGCGCCTTTAAAGCGGATGATTAAACGAGCAAGCAAAATTCCTGCTCTAAGAGCTAGTCTAGGTTGTTTGGCTGATCCAGAAAGAATGATTCCGGAAATTTTACTTCCATGTAATTGTACAAATCTTTGGGTAACAAAAGAACCCATGCTGTGGCCAAAGATAAATATAGGCAGTTTCGGGTTTTCTTCTTGAACATATTTGACCATTTCATAAAGATCGGAAACCAAAATCATAAAATTATCATCATCATGCATATAACCGTAATCGTCTTTATTTACGATTGTTCCTTTATGTCCGCGCTGATTATACCCATAGACGATAAAACCATCTTTACTTAATCTTTCCGCAAATCCCGCATATCTTTCGATGTGTTCGGCCATTCCATGAACAAGAATGATTGCGGCTTTTGGTTCTTTAGTTTCATACCATTTATGAGTTTCTATTAAACCTTGGTGACTGAAGGTGAGTTTTTTTACCTCAGTTGCCATATTCTCCCTCCTCTTTATTGGATTTCTTTTAAAAAACTGGTGCCGATTTTCGGTTTTTTGATGCGGAAATTATCGGCAATCGTTGCTCCCACATCCGCAAAAGTCTTTCGAATTCCTAAATCTAAACCGTCAAGGGTATTATTATAGACCAGCAAAGGCGTATATTCACGCGTGTGATCGGTTCCGGTATGGGTTGGATCATTGCCATGGTCCGCACAAACGATGAGAAGGTCTTCTTCTTTCAAGTATTCTAAGAGTTTGTCTAAATCACGATCAAATTCTTCAACGCATTCCGCATACCCGACCGGATCGCGACGATGTCCGTAAAGAGCATCGAAGTCGACCAAATTAGCAAAGCAAAGTCCGTGGAAATCCTTTTGAGCTACTCGGGTAACTTCTTCCATACCCTGATGGTTGTTTTTAATTTTATAGGATTCGGTAAGACCTTCACCGTCAAAGATATCATAAATTTTACCGATGGAAATAACCTCAAAACCTTCATCTTCTAAGAAGTTGAGTACAGTTTTCTCAAACGGTTTGAGGGCATAATCATGCCGGTTCGCCGTTCTTGTAAATGTTTCTTTAGTTTTCCCAACAAAGGGCCGGGCGATAATTCTTCCAACCATCCATTCGGGATTATCGATTGTAAGTTTGCGCGCAATCTCACATACTCTGTATAGCTCTTCTAAAGGAATGATTTCTTCATTGGCAGCAATCTGTAAAACAGAATCCGCAGAAGTATAAATAATCAGTTCTTTGGTTTCTAAATGTCTTTCTCCGAGATCGGCAATAATCTTGGTTCCGCTTTCCGCATAATTTCCAATAAATTTATGTCCGCTTTCCTTCTCCAAAGCAGCAATCAACGCTTCCGGAAAACCGGTATCGGTAAATGAAGGAAAAGCCTTCGTTACATGGAGTCCCATCAACTCCCAATGCCCGGTTAAGGTGTCTTTGCCGACACTCATTTCTCGCATTTTACCGAAGGATGCAAGCGGGTTCGGGTTGTCGGGAGTATTATGAACCTTTGTGATATTTCCGATTCCAAGTTTCTGCAAGGTGGGAATTGAGAAATCTACTTTACTATAGCTTAAATGGCTGAGGGTATTACTACCTTCATCGCCGTATTTTGCTGCATCTTCCATCGCGCCGACTCCGAGCGAATCGGCAACTATTACAAATATTCTTTTAAATTTTTTCATATAACCTTCCTTTTTTTCTTGCTCTAGGATGAGCATGCAAGTATGTTTCTTTCAGTTTTACATTTCTGATATGTGTGTATATTTCCGTTGTGGAAATATCTTCATGACCGAGAAGCTCTTGAATCAACCTTAAATCCAGTCCCTGTTCCAGCATATGAGAAGCAAAAGAATGCCTTAAGGTGTGTGGAGTGATGTTTTTATTGATGCCGGCATCCTTTGCTGCATCTTTTATAATTTTCCAAATCGATTCCCTGGTGATACTTGTCCCACGGGTATTTAAAAAAAGAAAATCGGTTTGTTTGTTTTTAAGTAAAACCGGTCTTGATTCGCGGAGATAAAACTTTAGAGCTTCAATTGCCGGTTCTCCAATCGGGATTATTCTTTCTTTTCTGCCTTTTCCGTATACCTGGAGAAAACCAATTTGTAAGCGAAGATCGCTTAACCGAAGGCTAATAAGCTCGCTTACGCGCATTCCAGATGAGTAAAGCACTTCGATAACAGCTTTATTCCGGATTTGGAGCGGATTATCTTTTTTTAAGGAGGCTAGTATACGTTCAACCTCTGCTATTGAAAGTATAATCGGCAATTTTTTTTCCTGTTTCGGAGCATCAACCGCCTTAGTTACATTCTTGGTTACATATTTTTCCAAAAGCAGAAATTTATGAAAAGACTTGATGGCAGTTAAATTCCGCGCTTGGCTAGAAGATGCTATATGCCGCCGTTTTAAGGAGGCAAGATATGCTCTGACATCTTGGGTTTCGATATCCTCCGGATGGTTTTTACCACGATATTTGGTTAGAAAACCACAATATTTTTCAATATCGTGAAGATAGCTTTTAACCGTATTAAGACTTAAAGCGAGCTCGCCGGTCAAATAATATTCATATTCTTTTTGATAACTCTGCATTTTACACCTGATATACTATTATTATTATACTATAAATTACGATAATTATCGTCGCAATGATCATTATATTAAAGTAAACTTTTAAGTTCAGGTTCTGGTAAGAAAAAAGATTCATAAAGGAACGGAGCGAAAGCGCTAAGGAAAAATAGGAAACCAAGAGAAAAGCCGGAAGAAAAAGCACAATTTCCAGCAACAACAAAAAAACAAGTTGCCGAAAGGCGTCCGGAAAAAGTACTGCTAGTAAAGCTCCGAAAAGAAAACCACGAAAAAAAATTATGAGTGATGAAAAAATTAAGCCGATTAGGGAAAAGCCCATAAGCCAGATTAAAAATATATACCAATAATTCGCAGCAAACACTTCAAGAAAGTTGCGATTGGATGAATGCGGCAAACTCACTCCACGAATGAGAAAGATGCCGAAAACCAGACCGGCAAAATAAAGACTAATCGTATAGATGAATATTCGGTCTTTAGCCAGTCGGAACTTTTTCATACTCTTCCCCTTTAAATAAAATTAATCAGCACTTCGTTGGACAGATATAAGCTTTTTTCGGGGATATAGAGGTTATCATTTTTTACTGCAAGCAGTTTTAGATTGATTAAATTTCTGATAATTGGAAAGGCATCAATGGCGTCGATTCCATATTTCTCTCGAAAAACGGTAAGATTGATTCCTTCTGTTTTCCTTAGCCCAAGAATCATCTCTTCGCTCATTTGTTCTTCCAAAGCAAGAACGTTTGCTTCCCTGTAGAGGGGGGTTCCGGAAGCAATGCCTTCACAATAGAGGTCGATATTATTGATATTTGTATAACGGGTATTTCCTAAATAATAGCTGCTGTTAGCGCCGATCCCTATATAATTCATATTATTCCAATAGGTCAAATTATGTTTGCATTGAAGGTTTTTCCGTGAGAAATTGCTTATTTCGTAATGGATGAAGCCCCTTTTTTTCAAATAAGAAGTAAGATTTTGGTAAAGTTTCGCTTCCTCATCTTCATCCATTCTTTCAAATTTTCCTTCATTGTGTAATTTCATTAAGATAGTTTTTTCTTCAAGGATTAATGAATAAGCAGAAATATGGGTTGCGCCATAATTGATTGCTTTTTTGAGGTCGTTTTTTACTTTTTTAAAATTATCGCCTTTAAGGCCATAGATAATATCCGCATTGATATTTGTAAACCCATATTTACGCAGAAGCGAAAAAGCTTTTTTAACGTCATGTTCCGTGTGTTTTCGACCCAAAGATTCCAGCTTTTCCGGATCAAAGCTTTGAATGCCGAGGCTGATCCGGTTAACTCCGTTAGTTTTTAATAGTTCAGCAAGTTCCGGAGTTATATCATTGGGATTTGCTTCAACGGTAAACTCTTCGATTTTATTAAAGTCAATTAATCTTTGCAGATTAGTAAGGAGAAAATCAAATAAGTTAAAAGGCAGAGAAGTCGGGGTCCCACCTCCGATGAAAATTGTCTTTAAAGCAGAAAAGTAGGACTTTTTCATTTCCGCTTCTTTTACCAGATGAGAAATATATTTTTGTTTTCTTTCACCCTTGGCGATTAGTTTATAGAAATCACAATAAGTACAAATCGACGAACAAAAGGGAATATGGATGTAAAGGGCTTCAGGACTATATTCATTCATCGTCAATACTTAAAACCGCAAGGAAGGCCGATTGCGGGATTTCTACATTCCCGACGGCTTTCATCCGTTTTTTTCCTTCTTTTTGTTTTTCTAATAACTTCTTCTTTCTGGAGACATCGCCACCGTAACACTTAGCGAGAACATTTTTTCCCATCGATTTTACATTCGTTCTAGCGATGACTTTGCCGCCGATAGCTGCTTGAATCGGCACTTCAAATAGTTGCCTGGGAATAAGTTTCTTAAGTTTTACGGCAATCGCATGTCCGCGGTGATAAGCAGCTTTTCGGTGCACGATCGTCGATAAAGCATCAACTTTTTCACCATTAATTAATATGTCTAACTTTACCAGGTCAGATTCCAGATAGCGCGAAAACTGGTAATCGAAAGAAGCATAGCCTTTTGTAGAAGATTTTAGACGATCAAAGAAGTCAAAGATTATCTCCGATAAAGGCATTTCATATTCCAAAGTAACTCTGGTCGGATCAATATAATTCATGTTTTTAAATACTGCTCGTTTGTTCTGACAAATTTCCATAATTGGTCCGACATATTCGCTCGGAGCCATGATATCCGTTTTAACAAACGGTTCTTCAATACTACTAATATACTGTGGTTCCGGTAGCATTGCCGGATTATCGATATAAATTGTTTCGCCGTTTTCCAAATTAATGCGGTAAATAACTGAAGGAGCGGTTGCAATCAAATTTACATCAAATTCCCGTTCGATTCTCTCTTGGACTATATCCATATGAAGCATACCTAAAAAACCGACGCGAAAGCCAAAACCTAAAGCTTGTGAGGTTTCCGGTTCAAATACAAGCGCCGAATCATTTAAAGCAAGTTTTACCAATGCTTCCTTTAATTCTTCATAATCGGCATTATCAACCGGGAAAAGACCGCAATAAACCATTGGATTAAGACGCCTGTAGCCGGGAAGGGGTTTGCTTGCAGGCCGTTCGGAATGGGTAATCGTATCACCGACATGAACCTTATTGATATCCTTAATTGTTGCCGTGAGATAGCCGACATCACCAGGACCTAAACAATCACGTTTAACCTCATGCGGATGATAAACGCCCACTTCTACTACCTCAAAGTTGCCATCCGTTGACATCATCCAAATCTTATCACCACGTCTTAAGGTCCCGTTAATCAGGCGAATCGTTGGTACAATTCCTCGATATTGACCATAATAAGAATCAAAGATTAAAGCTTGCAGGGGCGCTTCCGGATCACCTTGCGGTTCCGGAACTCTATGAACAATCGCTTCTAAAATTTCCTTGATTCCGATTCCGGATTTTGCGGAAACGAGGATAGCGTCATTTGCATCCAAACCAAGCACTTCTTCGATTTCTCTTTTTACTTTATCAGGATCGGCATTGGGTAAATCAATCTTATTGATTACGGGTATGATTTCTAAATCATTATCGATAGCAAGATAGGCGTTTGCTAGCGTTTGTGCTTGTACACCCTGAGTTGCATCAACAATTAAAATCGCCCCTTCACAGGCAGCAAGCGATCTAGAAACTTCATAAGCAAAATCGACATGACCCGGAGTATCAATCAAATGAAAGATATATTCATTCCCGTCATCGGCCGTGTAACTCACTTCAATCGCATTCAGCTTGATCGTAATTCCTCTTTCCCTTTCTAAATCCATCGAATCAAGGACCTGAGCTTTCATCTCGCGTGGATCGACCGTGTTGGTAAGTTCCAAAATACGATCAGCAAGTGTACTCTTTCCGTGGTCTATATGAGCAATAATCGAAAAATTTCTAATTCTTTTTTGTTTTTCTAGTAAATATTTTTTTTCCATATAATTCATCCTTTAATATATTATTTTACACTATCCGGCAGAAAAATTCAAGTTGTAATCATAATCAGAATAAAAAAACATATTCACACAGAATATGTATAACTTTGGAAAATCATTCAATTTCCAGTAAGGAAATTTTATGAAAATCACATATTTCCCTTAATTTTTCATTTGCTTTGGTGGTAATCACCGCTATAACTCGCAAACTTATGACAATTTCCTCAAAAAAGCAACTTAATTCCTTAATGATTCCACCATCGCTAATATCGACATCGAGTAAAAAAACCGTATATTCTTCATCCTGAAGATTTTTTAACTCACATATATCTTTAAGAACTACAAATTTCTCATTATTCAAGAAATTTAATTTACGACCATGATTGATAATTAAAACCATCATTTCACCTCACTCCTAAATTATGATATTTTCTAAAAAGAAGTTACATAATTCAACTTTAAAATACTACGATTTAGTGGTATAATATCTTAGGTGAGCATATGAAAGTCAAATACCCGTATCCAATGGCGGAACCAAAGAAACCAATTAAATATCAAAATCATGGTATGCTTTTTGAAAAGGCCTTAAATATTACCAACGAATATTATCGAATCCATAATCGTGCCTTTATCTATAAAAAACCAACCCCGATTCAAGTAGTCAGAGTCGATTATCCGTCCAGAAATAAAGCAAGAATTTCCGAAGCTTATTACAGAATCCCTTCAACAACCGACTATAACGGAATCTACCGCGGGAAATACATTGATTTTGAAGCTAAAGAAACAAATAACCTCCGTTTAGCTTTTAAACATATCTATCCCCATCAGATCGAACATTTAAAGCATATTTCAGAACACGGTGGGATTGGTTTTGTAATTATATATTTTAAAAAGGTTGAAGAAATCTTTTTAATCGATATTGAAGTCTTTGAAAAATTGGTCCAAGAAGGTGAAAAAGGTGGCCGAAAGAGTATCTCGTTAGAGAAAGCCAAAAAATTTGGCGTTCAAGTCCGTCAAGGCTATACACCTCCGATTGATTATTTAAAAGCAGTAGACGAACATTATTTTAAAGACAAATAATAAAACAAGGGAAGCCCTAAACTTCCCTTGTTTTATTTTTAATTATTTAATTTAGTTGTTTTATTTACATATAAACTACTAATTTTATCTTTATGAAATTACAGTTTGCTTAGAGTAGCGCGCGGGTGTCGGATTCATATAAACATTCCACCTATAAAACTATGATTTTTCAACACTTTATGTTTGTTCTTCTACATAAAATTCTTTAAACAAAACTTTATGAGTAGCTATCGCAACAAGAATTGAGATCAAGGTTGAAAAGCCGTTATATGGAAGATTATATACTATAAATGAATAAAAGAAAATTGCTCCTGGTGTTTCATAACCAAGTTGTCTTGCATATTCAGCAAAAAACAAAATTCCGCTGAAAGAATGGGAAAGATATTTGAGGAAACCTGCGAGCGCAATCGCAAGCGTTAAAAAGATAAGATTTTCACGATGCTTTTTGAATATCCCCGCAATTCCTAAAATACCACAGGGCACAAAATAATCAAGAAAGAGCGAACCCCAGTGTAATACAAAACTACCCTGACCGACAGCAATATCAACCAATAAGTTGAGGGTTCCTAAAATCAAGCCGCCGATGACGCCATATTTTGGACCACGCCTTAAAGCTAAAACAACGATTGGAAGCATTGATAAACTCACGCTCCCGCCCTGAGGCATTTTTAAGATCGGTACAAAAGTACTGATTAATTGAAAAACAACTGCTAAAGCAGCAAGGATTGCAGTTTCCGTAATCTTAATGATTTCCTTATTTCTCATAAAACCTCCTAAAAATTAAAAAAATCTTTAGGAATGCTAAAGAAGAATTAAAATTCCTACGCTAGCATTACCTAGATCAGGTTTAAGGGTCGTTGCCATTACGCAACCTCTCAGCCGTAGCTCCCCTTTCAGTTGTAAATATATTATAACTTTATTATCGTTTAGATGCAAGCAATTTAAACCGAAAGATTCCAATCAATCGGTTTTCTTCCTTGCGAAATCAAAAATTCATTGCATTTTGAAAAGTAACCCTTACCGAAAAAACCTGACCAAGCCGATAAAGGTGAAGGATGAGAACCTTCCAAAATCAAATGACGGGGATTGGTTATTAAATGTTTACTCCTTTTCGCATCATTACCCCAAAGAATAAAGACGATGGGATCTTGTTTTTGATTCACTATTTCAATTATCTTTTGAGTTAATATTTCCCAACCCTGTCCCCGGTGGCTTCCCGGCGCTTTAGCTCTGACCGTTAAAACCGTATTTAAGAGTAATACTCCTTCTTCTGCCCATTTTGTGAGTTTACCGCTACTAGGGAAGGGACAACCTAAATCATTATGCAGTTCCTTAAAAATATTTACTAAGGAGGGAGGAATTCTAATTCCTTCAGGAACCGAAAAACAAAGCCCGTGTGCTTGTTCCGGATTTGGATAAGGGTCCTGCCCTAAGATCACCGCTTTTATATCCTCATAATCGGTATAACGCAAAGCATTATAAATATCATGTGACTGCGGATAAATCACCTTGGTCCGATATTCTTCAATTAAAAACTTTCTTAAGTTTTGATAATACTCTTTTGCGAACTCTTGATGTAAATATAAGTCCCAATTATTACCGATTTTCATGTTTTTTCTCCCTCTTTATTATACTATATATTTTTTAAAAAATAAAGAAAGCATAATAAGCAAATAGAAAGCAAATCAGTGGACAGATATTTCTACAATGATATAATGGAAGCAGAAAGATAGCTTTCTCACATAATTCAAACTAATGAATATAAATATATCTAGGAGGTATTATGAAAACAACTTATCCTTTTGAATTAAAACCCTTACCTTATGCTTATGATGCTTTAGAACCATTTATTGACAAAGAAACGATGCATTTACATCATGACAAACACCACCAAGCTTATGTAAACAATCTTAATAAAGCTTTGGAAAACTATCCGGAACTTCACAATAAAACTTTGCTTGAATTATTGCAGAATTTAAAGAAATTGCCGGAAGAAATTCAGACTGCAGTCCGCAATAACGGCGGCGGTGTCTTCAACCACAACCTCTTCTTTGACGGCATGACTCCTGACTCATCCAAAATGCCGGTTGGAAATTTAGCAAAAGCGATTGACCGTGCTTTTGGATCCTTCGAAAACTTCAAAGAGACTTTTAAAAAGGCCGCTTTAGGAAGATTTGGTTCCGGTTGGGCTTGGCTTGTTAGTGATGAAAACGGTGATGTAAAAATCGTATCAACTGCCAACCAAGATGTTCCTTTAAATTTAACAGTTAATCCGATTCTAGAAATCGATGTTTGGGAACACGCTTATTATCTCAAATACCAAAACCGCAGAGCGGAATATATCGATAACTGGTTTAATGTTATCGATTGGAACAAAGCAGAATACATCTACAATAATCCCTTAATTTAACAGATTTGTCGTCTTTTCTCCTTACTAAAAAACCATTACTAACTAGGTAATGGTTTTTTATTTTCCAATCTCTTTTAGGTATTTTTGATACCAATAATCAACATTTTTCGGATTAAACGGAGCTTTCTTTTCTTTAATAAAATTAAGGAGAAGCTCCAGATTATAGCGGATGATTTCTGTTAGCTCCTTTGTATACTGCAAATCTTTGATATTAAAATCATATTCATCGCGATCTAAAAGTAAAATTTCACCGTTTGGAAAAAGCTTTACATCTAAATCATAATCAATATACTTTATCCCCTCTGCGTCATAAACAAAAGGTGAGCTTAAATTACAGTAGTAATAGATGCCATCGCTACGGAGCATACAAATGACATTGAACCAATAATCTTTATAAAAATAACAAACCGCCGGTTCCCTGGTTTTCCAGCGGCGACCGTCACCGTCAATGACGTCAACCCTGTCATTAACGAGGATTATCTCCTTTTCACCCTTAGAAAGCATGATCACATTCTTCCAGACGCGATGTAATTCGCCGTCATGTTTATAACTAATGATGTCAATCTTTTCCATGATTTCACTTCTTTCTGTATTAAATTATAACAAAATTTAAGAGGAATGTAAAATGAAAACAAAAAAATCGTACTGCTAAGGTACGATTTATTTCTTCACTAATTTCTCTTTAAATTATTTATGACTATCAAGCCAAGATTGGAGTTTTTGTTTCGGAGCAAAACCGACAACTCTGTCCACTTCTTTTCCTTCTTTAAAGAGAATCAAAGTTGGAATGCTGCGAACATTGTAACGAATTGCCAGATTAGCTTCTTCGTCAACATTTACTTTTCTAAATGCGATGTCATTATTATCTTCTGATAACTCGTCAACAATCGGGCTCACCATTTTACATGGTCCACACCAATCGGCATAAAAATCAACTAATATTGTTCCGATTCTTTCATTTTCAAATTCTTGTTCAGTAATTTTCTTAACCATTTTACCTCCTAATTGTTTTTAAGTTTGACGACAGTAACACCGCGACCACCTTCGTTAGCGCCGCCAAAACGGAACGATTCCACATGCTCGCAAGTTTTCAAAAAGTTTAGAACCATTTCTCTGATGACACCGGTTCCGAAACCGTGGATTATTTGGATTTCTTTTAAGGATCCAAATAAGGCATCATCGATAAACTTCTCAAGCATAATCTTTGCTTCTTCATAACGTTTTCCGCGCAAATCCAAAGTCATGGAAATATTTTTCTTAACACTTAATGATCTTTTTGAGCGCGGTTGCAGATAATTTTTTGTCTGTGGCGCTTCCGCATGACGCAAGTGTTTTTTATCGACAGTGACCGTCGCATTACCGATTTGAACTTCAAATTTATTATTTTTCTTTACATTTATGATTATACCATAAGCACCGAAACTTTCAACATAAACGCTTGCTTGTGCTTCAAAATTTCTTTCTTCCGGTAGTGAATCAGTTTCAATTTCTGTATCTGTTTTTAAGGTTCTTAATTGATGTTTAATTTCCGCAAGTTCGTGCCCCTTTACAGTCCGGGATTTCATTTCTCCTAATTCTTCCAAGAGTTCATTTATTTTCTTTTCGCTCTTCCGAATAAGTTCCCGACTTTCTGTTTCCGCGGCTTCAATAATTTCTTTCTTTTGTCGGTAAAGAGCTTGCTTTTCTAAATCCAGAGCATATAAACTTTCGGAAAGTTTCGCTTCTTTGGTTTTAACCTGTTCTTGAAGTCTTGCCATTTCCTGGGTTTGATTAACAAGTTTTTCTAAAGCAAGGCTAAGATCATCATTTTTTTGATAGGCATAGCCTTCCGCTTTTTCAATGATTTCTGAAGGAAGTCCGAGCATTTTTGAAATTTTTAAAGCATTGCTGAGTCCGGGAATCCCGAGAAGAAGCTTATACGTCGGTCTTAAGGTTTCAACATCAAACTCAACGCTCGCATTAATGATGTTTTCCGAACGATAAGCATGAAGTTTCAGTTCGGAATAATGCGATGTCGCTATAACCAGACATCTCTTAGAAATCAAATAATCAAAAATCGCTATTGCGAGGGCCGACCCTTCAGCAGGATCAGTTCCTGAACCAAGCTCATCAAGGAGCACTAATGATGCTTCCGTAACTTCATTAATGATATCAATGACATTTTTTAAGTGAGCGGAAAAGGTCGAAAGGCTTTGGTTGATGCTTTGTTCATCGCCGATATCGACCAACACTTTATCGAAAATCATAACTTGACTTTCTTCATCGCAAGGAACAAGCATTCCAAATTTCACCATCGCCGCAATCAAACCGACAGTCTTTAAAAGTACGGTTTTACCACCGGTATTCGGACCGGTAATGATAATGCCTTGATAATCTTTTCCGATAATTAGATTATTAGCTACCGCTTCTTCTAAAGGAAGCATAGGGTGGCGACAATTATAGAGTTCAAAAATTCCAGTTTTATTAATATGCGGTTTTTTCGCATCAATCTCTAAAGCATATTCCGCTTTCGCAAACACAATATCCAAATGGACGAGAATTTCATAATCAAGAAGTAAGAGTGCTCCCACTTCCGCTATCTCTTCGGATATTTCCTTAAGAATTCTGGCAATTTCACGTTTTTCATCTTCTTTTAACTGATTAAGATTATTGTTTAATTGATTGACCGCAAGCGGTTCGATAAAAATAGTTTCTCCGGAGGCGCTTTGGTCATGAACAATCCCGGAAACATTGTTTTTTTGGTCAGCCCGTACCGGGATGACATAACGATCATTGCGAATCGATACTAGGTTTGAAGTAAGTTTAGAACTGTTTTTTTGTAAGATTTCTTGCAGTTTGCTGCGGATTTGACGCTCGGTACCGCTGATACGCTTCCTAATATCTTTTAAGGTTGGGGAGGCGCTATCCTCGATTTCACCATCCGGCGTAATTATTTCTTTTATTCGCTGGTTTAATCCTAAAGGATAATATAGGTTATTTATCTGTTCCCGAAAATAAGTTGCAGCGATTTCATGATCTTCCAAAGATTTTAAATAAAGGGAGTTAGCTTTAACTGTATCAAGAAATTTCCGAATTTCTGTCAGTTCCTCAACGGAAACAACCCCACTCTTTTGGACTGCTTTGATGGTTTTACTGACATCCGCGGAAAAGTATAAAGGAAAGCGTTGCATTCTTTGGATTAAAACTAACGCTTCGTCGGTTTCTGCTAAAGCTTTTTCGATGCAAGCTAGATCATTCATTAAAGGAAGCGTCTCAAGAATCTTGCTGCTGGCCTGAAGTTTCGTCTTTGTTTGCACTTTTTCTAAAATTGTATTAAATTCCAGTATTTTTAATGATTTTTTCATATTTTTTGCTTTCTTTTTTTCGTATTTTATGATATAATATAAATGAGGATGATTAAAGAATTATGAATTATACTATACACTTAACAAATCAACAAGCGACTGAAATAGTCAAAAAATATCAAGATTTTGAAGTTGAGCACACAAATAATTATACACTATTTCGCGCAAAATACAAGTCAGCAACCTTAACAATCTTTAAAACAATGACGATGATTATTCAAGGGGGAGGAGCAAAAAAAATGTATACAGAAATCTGCGAACTTCTGAATTTGGAAGCTCCGAAAGAAAAAAAGACCCCCGCAATTGCTTCGGAACTAAATTTATCGATTATCGGAACCGATGAAGTCGGAACCGGTGATTTTTTTGGACCGATTGTGGTGGCGGGAGCATTTGTTCCGAAAAACAAAATCCCCTTAATGGTGCGAATGGGAATTAAGGACTCAAAAAAGATTACTGATGAAAAAGTGAGGATGCTTGGTCCCAAGTTAATGAAAGAACTTCAACACAGCATCCTTGTACTTGATAATGTAAAATACAATTATTTGACACGAATCTGCCACTATAATATGAATAAGCTCAAAGCTTTGTTACATAATAATGTCATTTATAATATTCTCCAGAACGTGAAGGAATATGACCAAATTGTCATTGATGCTTTTACAACTAAGGATAAATATTTTGATTATTTACAGGGTGAAAAGATAAAGATTAAGGAAGTTGTCTTAGAAGAAAAAGCCGAAAGCAAATATTTGGCGGTTGCTGCTGCCAGCATCATTGCTCGTTATGGCTTCATTTATGAGTTTGAGAAACTATCAAAGAAAGCCGGCCTCGAACTTCCAAAAGGTGCAGGAGCAAAAGTTGATCTTGCCATCAGCAAAATTTTAAAAACGCAAAATGAACGTTATTTTGATGTGATTGCGAAAACGAACTTTAAAAATCTTGAAAAGGTCAAACGAAAAGACAGCCATTAAAAAGCTGTCTTTTTTATCTTCTTAGATTATTTAAATATTCTTGAAAATAATTCGGAAGCGGTGCGCTCCATTCCAGATATTTTTTTGTGCGAGGATGAATAAACCCGAGTGTCTCAGCGTGTAAGAACTGACCATAGGGCGATTTATCTCGGCGGAGACCATATTGCGGATCTCCCACAACCGGATAGCCGATATATTTTAAATGGACACGGATTTGGTGTGTTCTCCCTGTTTCGAGAGCAAGTTCTAGATAAGTATGTTCTAAAAAACGTTCCAGAACTTGAAAATTCGTGACCGCTTCTTTTCCTTCTTCTACAACCGTCATTAATTTTCGGTTTTGGGGATCGCGACCAATCGGAGCATCAATCCGACCGAAATTATGGTCGATAAGTCCATGCACAAGCGCATGATATTTTCTGGTTACTTGTTTGTTAGCAAAAGCACGGCTTAAAGCTCGGTGAGTAAAATCGTTTTTACAAGCGACAAGCAAACCCGAGGTATCTTTATCGATTCTATGCACGATTCCCGGCCTTAAAGTGCCGCCAATACCGGATAAGTCCCGGCAATGATACAGGAGGGCATTAACAAGCGTTCCTTCGTAATTTCCGGCAGCTGGATGCACAACCATGCCGCTCGGTTTATTGACAACGATTAAATCTTTATCCTCATAATAAACATCAAGCGGTATAACTTCGGGTTTGATTTCACTCGGAATCGGATCAGGTATGTTTATCGCAATAAAATCTCCTGCTTTTAGAAGATAACTTGCCTTTATGTTTTTTCCGTTTACAAAAATATTATTAGTTTCGATTAAATTTTGAATCTGGACTCGTGTCATTCCATCCAGTTTCGACGCCAAATATTTATCAATGCGGATATTTTCATCCTCTTGTATCAGCAGTTCTAATTCCATCTTCTCCCTGTTTCTCCGAAAAGAATGTCAATACAAAGGAAGATTACTCCGATTGTTAAACACATATCCGCAAAGTTAAAACTTGGAAAGGAAATAAAATCAAAAGTAACAAAATCACGAACATAACCTAAAACGACGCGATCGATGAAATTTCCGAGCGTTCCCGTTAAGATAAGCACAAAGGAAGCGCTGAAGATAGCATTATTTTTAAAATCAAAATCTTTTGCTAACCAAATAAAGAAGCCAAGCGCGACAATCGTAATCAAAATCAAGAACCATAATTTGCCGGAAAACATTCCCCAGGCACTGCCGTCGTTTTTAACCAAGGAAAAACGAAATAAACCGGGGATGCATTTATAATCTTTATGCATATCAAAAGTTTTGAAAGAAACATATTTCGTAACTTGGTCGATAATGATTCCAACAATAATTAATCCGATTCCGATTAAGATATCTTTTGTTTTCATCATAACCCTCCCATTATCTGGTAAGCAAAGAATAATATGATAATTAAACTCAGTCCCGCAAAAACAGGATTTAACAATTGATAATAAAAGACATATTTTTCTTCGATGCTTTGTAATTCTTGGTTATCTTTTTCAAGTGACTTTGAAAAGCGGATCGATAAATAATTCAGTATGCCATTAAAGACATTAATACAGATCCAAATTATCGCAATAAATACAAACTGAACAGTACGATTGTAACCATAAACAAAGAGAAATTGAATTAAAACAAAAATCACAGGAATAAATATTAAAACACTTGTAAATAGTGCAAGAAAAGTTCCAAGCCAATTAGTTTTCGCTTTTAATTTTAAATCATAAAAGCGTTTTTGTTGAAGTTTACCCTTATTCCAAAAATTCATTGTAAGGCCTCCAATTCAGAAATAAGATCATTAAAAGTTTTGACCTTAATCAATTTGAAATCGGGTTTAAATAAATGTTTCATTTCCTCATAAGCTTGTTTTGCTTCATCATAATTGGCTTCACCGATAATAAAGATATCCGCACCATACATCGTTGCTGTAGCAATTTTTTGAGGTACGCCGCCGATAGCACCGACAGATCCGTCTAAGTTTATCGTTCCTGTTCCGATAATGAATTTACCTTTTGTAATATCTTCTTCTAATAAAGCATTATAGATAGCCAGCGCCATCATTGCGCCGCCGGAAGGACCAATTGAGCGCGGGTTTTTATTGATTTCATAAGCAGGATAGGTATTTTCAGAATCTATTTCCATCATTTCATGCACTTCAATTCCTGATACATTCTTTGAATCTAAGATCATTTCTTCACCATCGCGAAGAATCCGCAGTTTATAACCTTTATCGGGATTTGCTGATAAAACTTCAAGAAACTCATCAAAGTTATTAAATGCTTGACCGTCGATTCTTTTAATAATATCACCGGGAAGCAGTCCCGATTCTGAATTTTTCGCAACAGCGGTAACAACTAAACCTTGAAAACTATATGCGATTTTTATTTCAGGGTTCTTTTTTGCTGC
>DUTX01000143.1 GCA_012841865.1 Acholeplasmataceae bacterium
AATTTAGAAAAATATTGAAAATCATTTGCATTAATTAATGAAATATGTTATAATAATACCGTTATCAGAATACTACAATGGTTTGAAGAAGTGCTTATGCACTTTGGGAGGAAATATGCACGTAATAGATGTATTATTACTAATTGTATCATGCTTATTAATTGCTATCATTGTTTTACAAGAATCAAAAGAAGATGCTAGTCAGGCTTTTTCCGGCGAAAAATCAACCCTCTTTGCGAATAAAAAAGAAAGAGGAATTGAAGTCTGGATAAGTTATATTACTGGCGGACTTTCGGTTGCATTTATGGTACTTGCAATCTTATCTGCATTCTTTGTACAAAGATTCTAAAGCAAAATAGGCCTGATTAAACAGGCCTTTTTTAGTCGGATAATTTACAGGTTTTTGCTTAAAATATAAAGGATAAATATGAAAGAAAAATTATTAGAAATATTTAAGTCCCCTAGTTATCAACCAAAGAATTTAGAAGAATTGCTCGTTCTTTTAGAATTGCATGATTCAGAAAAAGAAGAGTTGGAAAAAGCTCTTTCGGAATTATTAGACGAATATGAGCTTCTCCAAAGCCGCAAGAAACGGTATATTCTTCCTCGGAGTGTCCATATTTATAAAGGACATATTAGTATAAAAAATCCCGATTTTGGTTTTATCACTTCTCCTGATTTCGAGCGTGATTTTTACGTTGCGAAGAGTGATCTTAACGGCGCAATGGACCGTGATTATGTAGTCTTTCAAGCGCTCGGTGAATATAATATTAATAGCAGCTTTAAACAAGAAGCGAAAGTCATTGATATTCTTGAAAGAAATTTACATTTTGTAGTCGGAGAACTTTACCGAAAAAAGAATCGTTTTTATCTTAAAACCCGAAACATTCCCCAAATCATTCGGGTTGTTGGAATTATTGATGAATATATTCCCGGAGATGTCGTTAAGGTTGAAATAATAGATTATGAGCGCGCTCCGATTGAAGCTAAGGTTGTTGAAAAGATTGGTTTTAAAAACGATATCGGAATCGATATCCTTGAGATTGCCGGAAGTTTTAATTTCCCTTTGAAGTTTTCCGAAGAAACTTTAAAAGAAGCAGAAAGCTTGGATCGAAATATTGATAGCGAAGCAGCAAAAAGAAGAAAACCGACACTTACTAAAATTATTACGATTGACGGCGAAGATGCGAAAGACTTGGATGACGCGGTAGGAATCAAGAAACTTGAAAACGGTAATTTTCTACTTGGGGTTTATATTGCTGATGTAAGTTATTATATAAAAGAAAATGGTGCGATCGACCAGGAAGCTTTTCAGCGTGGCACGAGTGTATATTTGCTTAATCGGGTCATTCCGATGCTCCCTCCTCTTTTAAGCAATAACCTCTGTTCCCTAAATCCAGGCATTGAAAAATTAGTGATTGCTTGTGAGATGGAAATTGATGCAAACGGCAAAGTTGTTAACAGTGAAGTTTTCCCCTCCGCTATTAAATCCACACACCGGATGACTTATACCAATGTGAATAAGATTTTAGCCAAAGATGAAGAATTAATTGCAAGGTTCAAAGATATTCATGAAGATTTGCTTTTAATGCGGGAATTAAGAGAAATATTAAATCGGATGCGTTTTGATCGCGGAGCTTTGGATTTTGATGTTCCGGAAGGGAAAATTATTGTTGATGAGGAAGGAAATCCGGTTGATATTATTGCATTTGAGCGGGGGATTGGTGAGAGAATAATTGAAGAATTTATGTTGATTGCAAACGAAACGGTTGCCTCACGTATCTTTCATCTAGACTTACCTTTTATTTACCGGATCCATGAAGAACCTAATCAGGTTAAATTGGAAAACTTTAAACAGCTTTCCAGTGGTCTCGGTTATAGGAGTTTTAAACGCAAGGTCAATTCTCGTCAGTTGCAAGAGTTCTTGGATAACATAAAAGAAGAAGATTCATTTTTAAAAACACTTCTGTTAAGATCGATGGCTAAGGCTATTTATCACGAGCGCAATGTCGGTCATTATGGGCTTGCAAGCGAATGCTACACCCATTTTACCTCTCCGATTCGCCGTTATCCGGATTTGATTGTTCACAGACTCCTTAGAAAATATCTTTTTAATTATGATATAAAACCACGCGAATTTCCGTTTCTCCAAGAAAGTATTGCAGAAATTGCCCTGCAAGCTTCCAAGAAGGAAAGAGATGCGATTGAATGTGAATATCAGGTTGAAGATATGAAGAAAGCGGAATATATGTCAGCTTTCATTGGAGAAAAGTTTGAAGGAGTTATTTCCTCTGTTACAAAATTTGGTTTCTTTGTCTTGCTTTCGAATACGATTGAAGGCTTGGTTCATATCAAGAGACTTCCCGGAAGATTTCTTTATGATCTTGCTTCGCAAAGTTTAATCGGCATTGGCGGCGAAATTTATCGTCTTGGGGATAAGGTTACTGTCGAAGTAATTAAAGCTGATAAAAAAACTAGTGAAATTGATTTTAATTTAGTGTATAATAAAGATGAAAAGAAGCCAAAGGGTAAGAGTGAGCGGGTGAAAAAGCATGGAGAAAGTAAACCTCGTCGCAAGAAATAAAAAAGCGCACCACGATTACTTCATCTTAGAAAAACTTGAAGTAGGTATCGTTCTGACAGGTACAGAAATTAAATCAATTAGGGCGAATAAAGTTTCAATCCAAGATGCGTATTGTCAGGTTAAAAATGGTGAATTATTTATTTATAACATGCATATTGCGAAGTATAAACAAGGAAACATTTTTAATCATGAAGAAACCAGAACCCGGAAACTTCTTGCTCATAAAATGGAAATCAGAAAGTTGGCAGGTAAAATCTCACAAGCTGGCCTAACGCTGGTACCCTTAACTGTTTACTTGGACCGTGGTTTTGCGAAACTGGAAATAGCGGTTTGTAAAGGAAAAAAACTTTATGATAAACGCGAAGATTTAAAAAGAGAAGCAATGAAGAGAGAAATAAGCAAAGCAAACAAAGCCAGGTGGTAAGATGAAGAAATGTATTCGGTGCGGTCAGATGGTACCTGATGATACAAGAGTGTGTGATAATTGTGCTTTTGATTTTCTAGAATATGAAGAAAGTAAGCATCTTTATGAGTCAAAAGAAGATCCCATTGTTCCCAAAGAACAAAGATCAAGTCTCATCGATAATCCGATTCTCTGTTTTGTCCTTGGAATAATCTCATTTTTGTTTATGGCACTCTTCCTTTTTACAGCCGACATCATTATTATCTATTTAATCGATGTCCTTCTCTTTGTGTTCTTAACATATTATTTTTCCGCAAGGCCAACAAAGAATAAATTGAAGCCATTTCAGGTTGTTGGAGTTTGGCTTGCAAATATTGCATTTTCCGTAACTATCTTTAAAATAGTATACGTGCTAATCGACGTTTTATTTTAATAGAAGTGTTAACTTCTATATCTGGGATAGACATGGTTTCGACAGGCTTTATGAAGTTATAATAGCATGCCATGGTAACGCATGTAAAAACGTAGAGGTTATAATTAACCGCAGAACAAAATTACGCTTTTGCAGCTTAATTAATAAACAGCTGCGCTTGTGATAAAGTCCCCCTTAAGCTTTATCAACAGGCTCATGTATTAAGGGTTGAATCAAAAAAGGACCTCGGTTTTTGCTTCGAGATCAAGAGGTTAGTTTATCGGTGTTTTGTTCTTTGTACATCGGTAAATGAAACTAGAACAAAGGAATAAGCATGTAGAAGTTATAATGAATTAGGGTTTGGACAGGGGTTCGACTCCCCTCTATTCCACCAAATTGGTATTAAATGGTTTGATACAAGTTTAGGTATCAAACTTTTTTTTAATAAGTGATAAATGTTGAATGTCAATTAAAAATGTATACATGAAAAAATTATTAATGGTATAATATTAGTTACGTTTTTGATATCATAAATCAATAATTATTGTTATCTTTATTAAATAAAAAGTAAATAACAATATAAATATTTACACTTTTGGTTATTTATGGTATTATATAGAAAATAGACACTTTTTAGGGGGGAAGGTCTAATTGGTGTGTCAAATCCCAAGATATATTTATATTTCATACCATTTTGAATCTTTGGTTCGGTGTCAAAATGCATTATGATTTGTTACATCAA
Source organism: Acholeplasmataceae bacterium (assembly GCA_012841865.1). Taxonomy (GTDB): domain Bacteria; phylum Bacillota_I; class Bacilli_A; order ML615J-28; family CAG-698; genus DTU067. Next base: position 4,142 of record DUTX01000143.1, read on the forward strand.
GCATTTGCAATAATTACTATGGCACTTGTTGGGTATGTAGAGAAATTATATTTGGAGGGCTTTTGTTCAAAACAATAGAGAAAGATAACATCAAACAAGCTATTGTTATAAGTGAAGTGACTTTTGGTGTTGGGCATATTGTGAATTTATTTACAGGTCATGGAACTATAGAAACTCTTTTACAAGTTATCATGGCTATTGTAATAGGCTTTGCATTTGTAATGTTCTTTTATAAGAGTAAAATTATAATCCCTTGTATTATCACACATAGTTTAATTAATATTGCATCAACATTCTCAGTTGCAAATGCTTGGTCATCATATCCTTTTTTGAAGTATGTACCAGGTATAATTTTAAAAATTAACAGAAGATGTAGGTGAATTAGCTAGAGCAATTAGAAAAGATATGCGTTCTAAAACGTCAAATCAGGTAAAAGAAACGATTGATGAAGAACTTTGGGATATAATCTATTATTCATTAGCTTTAGCAAACTACTACGATATCAATATTGAAGAAGTAATTATGAAGAAAGAAGCTATAAACAACAAAAAATATGATACTAAAATATAAATAAATTACGATGATAGAAGAAACTAATCAATGAAAGATGTTTGTTAAAAGTAATATGGAAATTGTTGGGGTTCGC
>DUTX01000014.1 GCA_012841865.1 Acholeplasmataceae bacterium
ATTTTATATTAAAATCCAAACAACATGCCAAAGAATTAACCAGAGAATCTATTGTTGAAACTATACAAATGTACGATGATCTATATTTTAAATCAAAATTATGGAAAGATGAGTTTATAAATCACGGTTTTGTAAACAGAGTTTTGATTACTCAAGTTGGCGAGATTAAATTCAAAAGGCGTTATTATATCGCTAAGGATAAGCAAAAAAATTCCAACTTCTTTTTCATTGACTCACTCTTTAGTCTTTCCAAATATTCTCGTTTAACCGATGATGCCAAGCAAGCTCTTGTGGTATTAACATCGAAAAATAATGCATCATATGCTGCCGATAATGCTTTATGGGATACTGTTGTTTCCAGACAAACCGTTAGTAATATCTTAAGAGAATTACAAACCGTTAAAGATGATATGCCGGTAATACCGGAAATTATGGAAAGATACAATCAATCCGTTAAAACATTGTATTTGGAAATGGATGAAGCTCATTGCAATTTGCAAGCAAGAAGAAATATTGTTGCTAATTTGGCTTTGATTCATACCGGTCATAGTAAGTCCAATTATGCTTGTAAACGGAAACAACTTGAAAATAAGCACTATTTAGGCGGTTTAAATGTTAATACAACAGTATTCATCGATAGAATCTATGATTATATATCAAAGCGTTATAACCCAAAGGCGTTAAAATATGTCTTTATAAGCGGGGACGGTGCCAAATGGATCAACAGTGTTTCTCAAAAGCTTAAGCGTTGTCTTAGCGCACATAATATTAAAGTCATTCAGGTACTCGATAAATTCCATCTGAGAAAAAGATTAACTTCTATTTTTTCCGCTAATAACAAAATGATTAATTATTTGTTAAAAAACTTCACCGAAATAACTGAAGATTCCTTCAGATTAATTGCCGATACATTTTATAAAAATAAGCAAGAACATAAATGTAACGAACAAAAATTTAAAAATCATGTAAATTACATATGCAATAATTATGATTTCATAAAAAATTTAAAACACCCCGAATACAAAACATCTTGCAGTATGGAAGGCCATATATCTCATGTATTGGCATCAAAACTAACATCAAGACCCAAAGGGTTCTCTAAAGATACTCTCGAAACAATGGTTCAATTATTGATATTAAAAGCAAATATGCATGAATTAAGCATCGAAGATTTATATGCATGGAGAAACCATAAAGCAACGGAATCAGCTAAGAGCAAAAAGAAAACCACACACAAAAGATATAAAAGGATTTATGATATTACAGTACCTCTTGAGTTAACCAAATCGAATAATACAAAGATGAAGGATTTTATTAAAAGTCTTGTATCACCAAAATGGTTTTATAGTTAATTAAAAAAATGCATCTTCAATTATAAGTACTCACTTTATATCTAATTTACCCAAAAGAATTTTACACTACCGATGATACTTCCTAAAACATCTCCCTGATAATAATGCGTAATATCATTATAAATGAATCCCCTAGGTCTAACCGACTTCATCATATCAGAAGTATTTGCGTTTCGTGGAAGAAAATTTACTGATCAGTCAATTGCCACTGTAAAAATAATCGATATGGGTTCTGTTAAAATATTAATAAATCTATGAACCTTTCCACATAAAATAAAGGTCTTTTACATTTTCTAAACCATACTTTTAAAACAGTTTTTCATCTAAATGATGCACAAAAAAACTCTAAATTAAATTTGATTATTTATTTTAGAGTCTCGTTGTTTCATTTTTTCTTCTTAATAGATGGTGAATCTATAATCGCTTATGTATATTAAAATAAAATTGTATATTCATAGCACAACCATTTGCCTTATAGTCTGTCGGTAGCATACATTATCTTTCTTAGGATAAATATAAATTATACATATTGATAAATGCTATATCAAGTAACACCCAATCAATAAACCACATAATTAACATTGCAATATTCGAGTTTTTTATACCAAAAATGAAAGAAATTAATACCGCAAAGCCAAAGGAAACAATTGTTAAAAATCCATATAAAATCATATAGCCATATATAATTTTCAAGGTTGCTTTTTCATATTTTTTTCTTCTAACATAGACACTGCCTAAACATAATATTGCACCTAAAACAGGTATTAATAGTAAATTTTTAAACTTTTTCTCTAATTGTTTCATTTGTAATTTTCACCTCTTAACCAAAAATGCTATTCCATAAATCTACCCAACTGAATTCTATTGAAGCTTCAAAAAATCCCCCGCCAAATTTTATTCCGTGAGAAAAATCAATTGCAAGTCCGACCCCAAGATAGAGTTCTCCTTTAATAGTAAGTGAATTTCCTAAATCAATTTGCCCATATATGGATGCAAATGAAGCCTTTCCTGAAAAACCCGCGAAGCCTACTGAACCATCAGCTTTCCACACCGTGAACCCCACTGCCACATTAGGATTTAAAAGTGAATCTTCACTTAAACTTTTAAACCACTTTGGACCTTTATAACCAAAATTAGCAACGCCAATTTCTCCATTCAATAAAGAAAGGTTTTTTCCATCTGAAAATAATCCACTTTTAATATTTAAATAAAAAAGATCCATGATCATCCATTTAGGAATGATTTCATCTTCACTAGTAACTAAGCCTATTTTGAAACCACTTAAAATAGCCGGAATTCTTAATTTATTGTTTCTTGAAGAACTAGAATTTAGTAGATCACGAATTATTACATTATTGTAATTCCCAATTTGCACACCACTAACGCCTATGTGAGTACTATTATCACCTAATCCCCAGGTCCGCAATAAACATAATACTGGATTGTTTCCGCAGTAAACATACAAGTTCAAACCATTAATACTGCTAGGATCCAAATAACTTACATCATCAGCATTTAAGAATCTTCCCCACTCAGGATTATAGAATCTGGTGGTTAATAAGTAAAGTCCAGTCTCATCGTCATAATAATACCCTTTGTAACGGAAGGGGTTCTTTTTGCCAATAATCTGATTGCCTATTATTTGCAAAATATTGCCATACGCATCGTACA
>DUTX01000144.1 GCA_012841865.1 Acholeplasmataceae bacterium
AATGTATTTTTTGACGGAGGTGTTGTTAATAATTTTCCAATTACGCTTTTTGCGAATGATGAAATTCCGACTTTAGGCTTTCGTTTAAGTAAAAGTCCTCTGAAAACAAATAAATTATTTTTGAAATTCAAGAAAAAAGCTTTTAAACAAGATTGTGAATATAATTTTGAAAAATATAATATTATTGCTATCGATACATTCGGAATTAAAGCGACAGAATTCGAAAAAGGACTTGAAAAAAGACTTGATCTTTATATTTCCGGGTACAATTCCATTAGGCAATATTTCTATAACAATTTTAAATGTTAGTTGAAGAAATAAAACTTGAAGAAAGAAAGATAGTATGGTAGAATAATCATATATAATCACAGGAAATGTGGTGAGATCGGTGAAAAATATGAACAAGGAAGAGAAATTAAAAATAGCTGAAATGAAAAACAATCAAGACACAACATCTGAAAACATAGAAAAAAAACAAATTATGTCTAAGAAAAGAAGTTCCAAAAAGATGAATACGAAGGATATTTTGGAAGCTTTACAGAAGAAAAAAGTTGTAAATCTTGTAGAAGAAGATGAGGAAATGGAAGAAGAAATCATCGAAGAAGAAACAAAGAAAAAGGGAAAAGAAGAAAACACCTATCCGCGTTTTTATGACACCGATGTTTTGATCGGTTTAACTTCAGAAATTGTTGAACAGCGGAAAGCCGATAATTTAGTAAATGTTGTTGGTGATGAAAAAGGGAAAACGGTTATGGGAATTATTTTTTCCAATTTCTTCACCTTTTTCAACATATTATATTTTGTTATTACCATTCTTTTTATTCTTTTGAAAAGCTTTGAAAACCTCATGTTTTTAATAACAATTATTCCGAATCTAATTATCGGTATTATTCAAGAAATTAAAGCGAAGAAAACAATGGAGAAGCTTTCTTTAATGACTTCGCCTACGACAACAGTAATCAGAGACGGAGAAAAACTTGAGATACCTGTTTCTGAAGTTGTTCTTGATGACATTATTTTCTTTACGTCTGGGAAGCAAATCTGTGCTGACAGTGTTGTTGTAGAAGGGTTTATTGAAGTTAACGAAGCTCTTTTAACGGGAGAAGCTGATGCAATTTTAAAAAACCCGGGCGACTTGCTTTTATCCGGAAGTTTTGTTGTTTCCGGAATGGCCGTTGCCAGAGTTGATAAAGTCGGAAAAGATAATTATATTGAAAAACTTTCCAAGGACGCAAAAATGTACCAAAAACCGAAGTCAGAAATTTTGCGTTCATTAAACGGAATTATTAAATTTGTTTCTTTAATCATTATTCCGCTTGCGGTATTGACTTATATCACTTCTTCCAACAATGCAGTTAAAGACTATTTTGGAATTTTGAATAAACAAGGGATTATCAAGGCCGCAAGCACAATGCTTGCAATGATCCCAGCGGGTCTGTTTTTACTTACAACTATGGCCCTTGCTGTTAGTGTCATCCGTCTTGCTCGCAGCAAAACTCTTGTTCAAGAACTTTATTGTATCGAAATGTTAGCCCGGGTAAATGTCCTATGTTTAGATAAGACCGGAACAATAACCGACGGCACGATGCGGGTTACAGATTGTATTGAAATCAGGAATCCTACCGATTATACAATTCGAGAAATTGTCGGTTCAATGATGCAAGCTTTTGATGATGCCAACCCGACTGCCGAAGCTTTGATTAATTATTTTGATAAGAACACTGTTTTAACGGCAACAGAGAAGATTCCTTTTTCCTCAAAAAGAAAATTCAGCGCCGTAACCTTTGGAGATGTCGGCACTTTTGTTTTAGGCGCACCGGAATTCGTTTTAACTTCCGGTTATGATCGTGTATCCGCAAAAGTAGACCGTTATGCTGCTCAAGGAAGCCGGGTTTTAGTTCTTGGCCAAACCAAGAGCAAAATTAAACCTGACGAAGCTCCTAAAGCAGTTACGCCGATTTGTTTAATCATTATTCAAGATCATATCCGTGAAGATGCAATTGAAACCATTGATTACTTCAAACAAAACGGTGTTGATATTAAAGTTATATCCGGAGATAATCCTGTCACGGTTTCAGAGATTGCTCAAAGAGCAGGAATCGAAGGTGCGGAAAGATATATCAGTTTGGCGGGCTTAACCGATGATGAGGTTCGCGATTCTGTCTTTGAATACAATGTATTCGGACGTGTCTCTCCCGATCAAAAAAGAATACTTGTTAAGGCTTTGAAAGAACATAAGAAGACAGTTGCGATGACTGGAGACGGAGTAAATGATATTCTTGCTTTAAAAGAGGCAGACTGCAGTATCGCCATGGCTTCCGGAAGCGAAGCAGCGCGTTATGTATCGCATCTGGTCTTAATGGATTCGAATTTTTCTTCAATGCCGAAAGTAGTCCAGGAAGGCAGACGCGTCATCAATAATATCCAAAAAACATCGACGCTCTATCTGGTCAAGACTTTTTTCTCAATAATTTTAACGATTATGTACATCATCCTGGGAATGCAAGAAGGTCCAATCAGAATGTCCTATCCTTTCAGTGCCAAGAATCTTTATTTAATCGAATGGTTTGCAATCGGCATTCCTTCCTTCTTCTTGGCTCTTCAACCCAACAGAGCGATTGTACAAGGGAAATTTTTACCGAATGTAATAAAATCCGTTGTTCCTGGAGCTTTAACGGTTGTACTATTACATTTATTATTGAACTTTATCAGAATTATGCCTGGCTTTGAAAATCTTCATGCCAATGATGCCGTCTTTACAACCATTCTAACAATTGTTACTACGGCAGTTATGATATTGGTTCTTTACCAATCCTCACAGCCGTTTAATTGGCTCCGAAAATCTATTTTTGGTTTGATGATTATATTCTCTGTTCTAGTCGGAACAAACACCGTTCCGATTACAAATATGGAATTATCCTTCCGGCATGGAATTGAAGATTATGATTATATTTTGGTTGTTGATGAAGACAAAGAATGGGCTTTAAACGGTATTAATACGAATATTGATGCAGTTAAACGTCCGAACATCATAAACGCAGAAGATAGATATGTTGCTCCGGTAATAACCTATAATGAGAAAAAAATCTGGTGTTTGGACGGAATCGCAACAGATATCTCCGTTTACCAAGGTGAATTCTTTGAACTAAGAGTTGTTGACGGTTATTGGTCGCTAAATGGTAGACAAACTAAGGCCAAAGCCTATCAGCAACCGCGAATCGAGTATCAAGCCCCGGATGAATATAAGCGACCTGCCCTTACAATCTACAAAGGTGTTTGGCGTTTAGACGGTATTTCGACCGGAATTGCAGCCAGCGGTTTTGAGAATGAACTTATTTTAAATATCAACAATGGTTATTGGTATATTAATGGTAAAGATACCAATATTAAAGCAAGAGAGAAAATCAGTGATGAAGAATATGCTATTCCGGTAGTTTCAATTGTTTCTGTCGAGGGAAATCGCGTTTATGCCTTGGATGATGTCGCCACCGATATTTCTGCCGACTTAGACGGTACAGTTCATTTGGAAATAAGCGAAAACGGCTTTTGGTTGCTTAACGGTTACGAAACCGAAATTAAAGCTGAGAAGAACGGTGAAAAAATCATTAATGACGGTTACTTGCTTCCTATTGTTGATATTGACGGTTCTGGCTACTTTACAATTAACAATATCCGGACCAATATCAAAGCAGAGAACAATTTAATGATTACCGAAATCTTGATTACTTTCCTTCTTGTACAATTAATTCTTCCGCTGATGTATTTGATTTCGCGGATTATGAAAAGACTAAGACTGATAAGTTGATATAAGACCTGCTAATGCGGGTCTTTTGAAAATAATGAAGAATTTTTGTTTACTTTTTAACGAAAATAATGTATAATATACAAAGTGAGAAAATAACTCATCCTTGCTTCGCAAGAAGCCAATAGACCATAAGGAGGTGCAACATGACAAAATACACAGCTATGTTTATTATCCGCCCAACCTTAGCCGAGGAAGGCTTTAAGGAGATTATTGCTGATATTTTCAAAATCTTTACAGATCATGAAAGCAATGTTTTGGAAGTAAAAGAATGGGGTATGAAGGATTTGGCATACGAAATCGAAGATTTCAAAAAAGGCTATTATGTGCTTTTAAAAGTTGAAGCCAATTCCGAAGCAGTAGCGGAATATAACCGTGTATGTAATATCAGTGAAGATATTATTAGATATATTATAGTGAAAGATTGAGAGAAAGTATGAATAGAGTAATTTTAGTGGGCCGTCTTACAAAAGACCCCGAACTTAGACATACTAATAATGACATTCCCGTCGCTCAATTTACCGTCGCAGTAAACAGACCTTATCAAGGCAGGTCCGGAGAAAGACAAGCCGATTTCATTAACTGTGTCGCTTGGCGAAATCAGGCCGAAAATTTAGCGCGGTATATGCGGAAAGGAAGTTTAATTGGGGTGGAAGGATCAATCCAAAGCAGAAGTTATGATGACGCAAATGGCATGCGGCGTTACGTTACCGAGGTTGTTTGTGACAGCATCCACTTCCTAGAACCCAAATCCGCAAGACAGGATTACAATACTTATCCTGACTTCAATCAATATGATGCTCCTTCCTATAATCAAAAACCCCAAGAAGAACACAAAGATCCGTTTGAGAACATTAGTACACAATTTGATGTTTCAAACGATGATTTACCATTTTAAAAGGAGGAATAATAATGGCAGGTTATCGAGGCCGAAGAAAAAAGAGCTGCTATTTTACCGATAATAAGATTAAAAAAATCGATTGGACCGATTATGAACTTTTGAGAAGATTTGTTTCCGACCGGGGGAAAATCCTTCCGCGTCGTGTTACCGGTACCAAAGCGATTTACCAAAGAGAACTTGCGGTTGCGATTAAACGCGCTCGGCATATGGCTTTATTACCGTTTGTAAAAGAATAGCAAAAGATAACCATAGGAAACTATGGTTTTTTTATCGTTTAAATACTTTAAAATGATAATTTATTTAAAACTTGTCAAATGAGCGGTATTAATAATATTTTAAATGTCAGTTTAGTGTGGTATAATAAGAAATGCAAAGGTGAAAATTATGAAAAACAAGTTCACATTTCAACATTTTATCATTATTTTAGCTTTTATCTCCTGTTTTTTTGGAGTCTATTCTTTTCTTAATGCCAAAATGCCAGATTTAATTAGATATATCGCTATTGCGATATTTTCAATCTGCGTCACCTATTTGTATATGATAAAAATCGGCAATCACAATCAAAAAAGGCTGGAGTGGCTTGAAGGACGGCTTAAACTATGGAATTCAATTTCTTACCGGGTAAAAAAAGCCGGCGAGACCTCCTTCACAAAGCTTCCAATTGGCATCATTGTTTATAATGAAAACCATATTATCGAATGGGCAAATAATTATGCTAAGGAAATTTTTATGAGCCCACTCATTGAAAGAAAAATTGAACTTCTGAGTTCCGATTTATATACAAAAATTAAACTACTCACTGAATTTGACACTACAATTTACGGAAGAACTTATAAATGTCAGGTTTTCCCGCAGGACAATATTATCTATTTAATTGATAAGACTGAAAGCACGGAAATTGAAAAGAAATATCGTTCCCGAATGCTGGCTTTAGGTATTTTAAGTTTAGACAATCTTGATCAAGCTTTAAGTTCTCTTGATCCTCAGGAAAGAGCATCGCAGATCAGTAATATTATCGGTATTCTCAGCGAATGGGCAGAAAGGAAACAAATAAACTTACGAGGTTACAGCGAAGCGCAATACCTTTTGATCATGGACCATTCACAACTTCAAATTTTAATGAAAGACAGTTTTACCATTCTTGAAGAAGTCAAGAATTATTGTGTCAAAGAAGGTTTGAGAATTACTGCTTCAATCGGAATTGCCTGCGAAGATGTTCCTGCCGATCAGCTATTTGAACTGACAGAGCAGCAACTGGAAATGGCCGTTAACCGCGGCGGTAATCAATGTGCGGTTTCGATTGATGGCAATATTACTTACTATGGTGCGAAGACAACTTCAATCGAAACTCGTTCGCCGGTATTTGTTCGTGTAAAAGCCGAGACTTTAGCAGAAATGATCACGAATGCTTCAAAAGTTTATATTATGTCACACAATGACATGGATTCGGATTCTTTCGGTTCCTGTCTTGCTGCCTGTAAGTTAGCGAGCGCTTTAAATAAGGAAGCAAAGATTATTTTTGATCCGGATTCGATTGACGATACAATTGCCAATATCTACAAAATAATCCAACAAGAATATGTCACAATTCTAGATTACTTGCTTCATCCTCGTGAAGCCTTAAACAAAATTGATGATGATACCTTGTTGATTATCGTTGACACACAGTATCAACATTTATTAATAAATGAAAAAGTTTTTAAGAAAGCCAAGAAAATCGCTGTCATTGACCACCATCGTCGGAATAATGATGCGATTAAAAATTATCAATTTCTATACACTCAATCATCATCTTCTTCGACCGTAGAATTGATTGTCGAGATGTTTCAATTTTTAGACGTAGATATTGATATTACGCCGATTGAAGCCACATGGATGTTGATGGGTGTGATTGTTGATACCAACAATTTAATGTATCGGGTTTCATATCGAACATTTAATGTCTTATCTGTACTCCAGAAATATGGTGCGGAGATGCCGAAGGTTCAAAGGTTCTTGCGAGAAAACTTTGATGAATATGTAAAACGAATGACGATTCTTAACAACCTAGAAATTATTGACAATAACTATGGCATCGCTCTTTGCAGTGATGATATCTATCCCAGGGCTTTTCTGGCAAAGATTGCTGATAATATCATTTCCGTAAACAATATTAAAGCGGCGTTTTCAATCGGGCGTATTGACGAGAACGAAATCGGCATCAGTGCCCGAAGCCTTGATGAAGTTAATGTACAAGTTTTGATGGAAGAATTTGGTGGTGGGGGGCATTTCAATAATGCTGCTGCCCAAATCAAAGATACGACAATCGAAGATGTAAGGTTGAGTTTGATTGAAAAATTAAAGAAAATTGATGACGGGAGGATGGGAACAATGAAGATAATTCTAACGAAGGATATAAAAGGAAAAGGACAAAAGGGAGATATCATCGATATCCCGGCTGGCCACGCAAATTTTCTGTTGCGAAGCGATCAAGCGATACTCGCGACAGCGGAAAATATTAAACAACTCGAAAACAAGAAACTGGAAGAAAAAGCTGCCGATGAGCGTTTGCGGAATGAAATGCTTGACTTAAAAGATTTTATTGAAAAGAATCCGATTAAAATTGGCGTTCGCGTCGGCAAAGAAGGTAAACTTTTCGGTAGCGTCAGCAGTAAGCAGATTATTGAGGAATTTAAAAATGCTTACGGAATCATGCTTGATAAAAGAAAGATGTTACATGATAAAGACATCGATGCTTTAGGATCTTATGAAATACCGATTCAACTTCATAAAGATGTAACAGCACAAATCAAATTACATGTTGTGGAGAAGCAATGATGGTTTCTACAAGAGAAATTCCCAATAGCAGAGAGGCAGAAAATTATGTTCTCGGTTCGGTTTTGATTGAAAATCGTTATGCGGAAGAACTTGTTACGAGACTCGATTATACGGATTTCTATTATCCGGAAAATGCCAATATTATGAGCGCGATTATCGAACTCGATAAAGCCAAAAAACAAATTGATGTCGCATCGGTTATCAATCTCCTTCAAGGAAAAAACCTTCTTGAAGCTTCCGGTGGCCACCAATATCTCTTTGAACTGATGGATGCCATTCCCTCAGTTGTCAACTTAGAAGCATATATTGAAATTATTAAAGAAAAATCGATTGAACGGGAACTTCTCAAAAAAATTCAAGAAATATCCAATAAAATACTTGATCATAAGCTCCCTTTTGGCGAAATGATAGGCTATGCTGAACGGGAAATTGTTGAAGTATTAAATAAAAGAAAAACGGTAGATTTAATTAGAATCGATACCATTACCGACAGAGTTCTTTCGATTGTTGAAACGAACAAAAGCAAAGTTTCGGAAGGCTTAACGGGACTTGATACCGGCTTTTCCGAGTTAAACAAAATTACTTTCGGCTTTCAGCCCGGAGAGTTGATTATCCTTGCTGCACGCCCCGGAATCGGAAAATCCGCTTTTGCTTTAAATGTTGCGACTAATTCTTGTGATGCGATAAATGCTCATGTCGCCTTTTTCTCATTGGAAATGGGAATGGACCAGATTATGATGCGACTTTACAGTTCTTTTTCCGGTCTCACCTTAAATAAAATCAGAAGCGGAAAATTAACTGACAATGAAATGGCACTTTTATATGCAGCAAAGCATAAACTTGATAAATTTAATATTTATTTGGATGAAGCCGGTGCCACTGATGTTGAAGAACTGGTGACGGTTTGTAGGAAATTAAAACGTGACGGTAAACTTGATTTTGTTATCGTTGACTACCTGCAACTCTTAACCACCACAAAAAGATTTACCAACCGTGTTGATGAAGTATCTAAGATTTCTCGCCAACTCAAACTAATGGCAAGAGAATTGGAAGTTCCGGTTTTGGCTTTGTCGCAGCTGTCGCGTGATATTGAAAAACGCGAAGATAAAAGACCGGTACTCTCTGACCTTAGAGAATCGGGAAGTATCGAACAGGACGCTGATATCGTTATGTTCTTACATCGCGAACAGCCAAAGGAAGGCGAAGATACAACACGGAAAACAAGGAGTGCAAAAACAGAATTAATCGTTGCCAAGAATAGGCAGGGTATGACCGGCAGTGTTAAATTGGTCTTTGACGGCTCGCACTCGATGTTTATTGAATCCACAAAAGAGGAGTGAAAAATTTGATTGAAAGATTAGAGATGATTGGAAAGCAGTATCAAGTCATCAATGAGGAATTGCAGAAACCGGAAGTACTTTCCGATGTGAAAAAGATGACTGAATTGATGAAGAAACTACGTTCACTTGAAGAAACTGTTTTCAAATATCAAGAATATAAAAAAACCCAACAAGCAATCGCAGATTTGAAAGAGTTGGTTAATGATGATGATCCGGAAATCTGTGAGCTTGCAAAGATAGATTTAGATAATGAAATTGAAAAGCTTGAAAGGATAGAAGCAGAGTTAAAAATTCTTTTGATACCAAAAGACCCGAATGACGAGAAGAACGTCATTGTTGAAATCAGAGGCGCAGCCGGTGGTGACGAAGCTAATATTTTTGCCGGTGATTTGTTCAGAATGTATTCTCGGTTTGCGGAAGACAAAGGCTGGAAACTTGAAGTTCTCGATGCTTACGAATCCGAACTTGGCGGTTTCTCCCAAATTCAATTTATTTTAACCGGTAAAGACGTTTATTCGCACATGAAATATGAATCCGGTCCGCATCGTGTTCAAAGAGTACCAGAAACCGAGTCAGGTGGCAGAATTCATACTTCCACTGCTACGGTTTTGGTTATGCCCGAAGCTGAAGATCTTGATGTGGAACTTGATATGAATGACGTCAGAATTGATACTTTTTGCGCTTCTGGTCACGGAGGGCAGAGTGTAAATACTACTAAATCTGCCGTTCGCGTCACTCATCTTCCAACCGGTATTGTAGCCAGCTGTCAAGACGGAAAATCGCAACATGAAAACAAGGCCAATGCCTTGAAAGTCTTGAAGGCTCGGATTTATGAAAAAATGCTTGAAGAAAAGCAAGAAAAAGAAGGAAAAGAAAGATTAGCAAAAATTGGACACGGTGATAGAAGTGAAAAAATCAGAACCTATAACTATCCTCAAAACCGCGTAACCGATCATCGCATCGGTTTTACCATCCAACAGCTTGACCGCGTGATGGAAGGAAAACTTGGTTCGATCATCGAGGCATTAATTCTAGAAGACCAAAAAAGACAACTTTTAGAAAATGAGGAATAAATTAAAACTATGGATGAATTGCTTTATATGGAGATTAATATTCGGAAGTTCGGAGAAAATCTCCAAGAAATTTCCAAGGTTTCCAGAAAAGATTTAATCCCGGTAATCAAAAGTTCGGCTTACGGAATGGGTGATATTGAAATCGCCCGCAAGATTGAAGAATTGGGAATCAATTTGGTTGCTGTTGTTGATTTGGCTGAAGCGCTTAGATTAGCCCAAGAGGGGTTTAATTTTGAAATTCTAATCCTTAACGGTATTAGGGAATCTGAATATAAATATTTGGATCGATATTCAAAACTTGTGGTATCGGTTAATACGCTTGAAGAGGCAAAAAGGCTTGTTAACTATAGTTTTTATAGAACGATAAAAGTTCATATGCAAATCGATACCGGAATGAATCGACTAGGTTTTACCGATTTTTGGGATTATTATGAAGCTTTAAGACAGATTGTCTTCACGAAAGGTTTTATTTTGGAGGGAATTTATACCCACTTTACCGATCCTGAAAACTTAAAAACTCAACTTGAAAGATTCGAACCTTATTTAAAGCAATATCCATATCGTATTATCCATACTTCCGCAAGTTCTACATATCCTCTTTCCGATTTCGGAACTCATCTTCGCATCGGCGCGGATTTATATGCGCAACAGGTCGGAAATTTGAAACAAATTATTAAAATTGCCTGCAAACCTCTGGTCATCAACAAAATTAAAAAAGGGGAATCAGTGGGTTATGACCGCGCCTTTAAAGCGGAAAGAGACGAGTTGATCGCCGTGCTCCCGATTGGTTATAGTAACGGTTATCGCCGCAGTTTGAGCGGCTTTCCGGTGCTCGCGAATAATAAACAGTACCCTACCGTCGGCAAAGTTTGCATGAACCATCTTTTTGTTCGTGTTGACAGAGAGGTGAATCTGGATACGGAGTTTGTTATCACCTCGGAAGAATTGCCTGTCGGGATGATTGCGAAATATTTAAGAACAGTTCCTCACGAAATACTTTGTATGTTTAAAATTAACAATATTAGATACTTAAAGTGATAGCATGACTTATGAACAATTCTATAAGGAACAAAGTCTCCTTGCTCGTAAACTAAATAAAGAAGAAAGGGCAGTAAAATTGCTTTTGCTTGCGAACAGCGGTTTTACTCCTTCCGAACTTTACTTAAATTATCAAAAATCAATTCCGGATCAGGTTTACCAAAAAACCTTATCCGCTCTTGATCTTTATTTCTACCAAAACAAACCGGTACAATACCTAATCGGCCATACATATTTTTTCGGTCTAAAACTTAAAGTCCGGTCCGGAGTTTTAATTCCACGTCCGGAAACAGAGCAGGTTGTTGTAAAAGTATTAGAAAACATCGCGGGGGTTTTTAATCCCAAGATTCTGGATTTAGGAACCGGCAGCGGAGCGATTGCTCTTGCGCTAAAAAAAATCCGCAGCGATGCGGAAATAACTGCAACTGATATTAGCGAAAAGGCGCTTGCGCTTGCGAGTGAAAATGCGGAAAGTTTGCATTTAAAGATTAATTTATTAAAAAGCAATCTATTTGAAAATCTTAAAGAACGCTTTGATGTTTTGGTATCCAATCCACCTTATATCGACATTAACGAAGAAATTGATCCTTTGGTCAGAGAAAATGAACCGCCGGAAGCTTTGTTTGCAGAAAAATCAGGCCTCCGCTTTTATGAAGATATTTTAAAAGAAGCATCACAAGTGCTTCATAAATCTAATCTGATTGTCTTCGAAACCCCGGAAAATAAAGATGAAGAGTTAATTAAAATCGTTAAAACTTATTATCCTGAAAGTAATTATGAAATCGTCAAGGACCTGAATAATCTTTCGCGGATTCTTATTGTCAGGAATAATTGGAGGATATTATGAAATTTATGCTTGCTGTTTTGTCACTCTTAACAATTGCTGGTTTTAAAGACGAATTTATTACTGATTTTGACCAAAAGGTCAATGAAGCTTATAGTGAATATGCAGTGACTGAATATTATAATCAGAATTACGGAATCAAATTAGTGAAAGGTTTACTTGATGGGGAAGTCAGATATGGATTTTGCTTTTACAGTGAAAATTCTAAGGATTATTATGTCCGTGTTTCTTATCAAAACAAAATTTATCAGCTTCCGACAGACGGCAGAGGCGATGTGCAAGCCGTTGCTTTGAATTTAAAAGAAGGGGATATGTTTTCGATAGTCGTTTATAATTCCCGTTCTAAATCGCAGGAACCTTTTAGTGAATTTAAAAATATTCAGATAATGAAAAAAACAGAGTTTGAAACCTTAGAGGATACCTTTATTGGTCTCAACAAAGGTACAAATCTTACCAATCTGAAATCAGAAATTAAATTTGATCCCGATCTTTGGTTATATCTTTCTGTTTTAGGAATTGTATTGCTTTGCGCTTTGGTTATCTTTATCTACTATAAACGGCGTCAAGGTTTATTTAATCAAGAAATCCGTTCTCAAAATGTTTTCAACTTCCGAGAGTTTATATCTTCCAATTTCGAAGTCCCCGGAACATCTTCTCAAAGTTACGAAGAGACTGATTTCGAGGTTATTGAAGAAGATGACGAAGAAGAAACAAGCAGTAGCTTTTTTGATGAACATTATTCTTGGGCTCGCGAGGAAGAAGAAAGAACCGATTTTGATGTCAATAGCTATCTTCAAGACAAAGGTTTTATCACTGATTATAGCATTTTAAGCGAAGAGGAAAAGAATTTAATTATGCTTGAATTAATGCTTTTAAGAGATAAAAAGCAGATAACCAGAGACGAGTATCTGGAGGAAACTGCGAAATTATGGAAAAAATAAGTCTTTCCGAATTTTTGAAATTAGAAAAGCAAGATTTAAAAGGTCGGATCTTTTGTTTTCCAACGGATACAGTTTATGGTCTTGCGTGTTTATATGCTGACGAAGAAGCAATCAAAAGGATTTACGAATTAAAAAATCGTACTTACGATAAACCGCTCGCACATCTTTGTAGTAATATTAATCAAATAGCCACACTAGGTGTTGAAATTACCGGGCTTGCGGAAGAGTTGATGAAAAAATACTGGCCCGGCCCATTAACTTTAATTCTAAACAGCCCAGAAGGCAAAATCAGTTTTCGGATGCCAGATTCCAAGATTGCTTTAAAAATCATTGACCGTTTTTCAGTATTACCGACAACCTCAGTCAATGAAAGCAATAAACCGGAATTGAATTCGCTCGCTGAAATTGAAGCTGCCTATGGAAACGAAATTGATTATTTGATAATTGATCCCGCAACTTTTTCAAAACTTCCTTCGACTGTTGCTGATATATCTGGGGGAAGCATTAAAATTTTGCGTCAGGGAGCTATCTATTTAGAATAAAATGGAAAAAACCGCCAATAATAAAATTGGTGGTTTTTTTATGAAGAGGAAGGCTTTTATTATCATCCTTATCATTATTTTAATAATCTTCTTTTTTCCCCAAGAAAGCAAAGAATTTCGAATCAGGGTCGTTGCAGCAAGCGATTCGGTTGCGGATCAAAGCGAAAAACACGCTGTTGTTCGGGTAATAAAAGAAGAATTAAAGAAATATAATCAAGATGATATCATAAATGAAATAAATAAAAATATAGATTTATTGGAAGCTAAGATTGCGAAAGTTCTTCGGGAACGCAAATTTCAAATCAGCATTACCAAACAAAACTACCCGACGAAAGAATGGGAGGGTAAAGTTATTTCCGGAGGAAGATATAAAACATTATTGGTTGTAATTGAAAAAGGCGAGGGTAAAAACTGGTGGAGCATATTGTATCCTGCTTATCATAATATTTCTTTTGAAGATGGTGGGGCCGATATTGAGTTTGAATTTTATTTTTTTGAAAAGCTTCGAAAAATCTTTTCCAAATAGAGAGGAGAAACATGGAAATTATTTCGGTAGATCAGGATAACAAAGAAAAAGTTGTAAATTTCCTACGGGAGATATCACTGGTTCATGAAATAAACGAAGAAGTGATAATGAATGGGGAATTTGTCTATGATGAAGAAATTATCGGTTTATTGTCTTTCGAAGAGTTCAATAAGCTTGGTTTAATTCGTTATTTTATTTTTAGAAAAGTTGTCGGTGAAGAAATTATCTTAGAGTTATTTAAGAAAATCATTACGAAAGCGAAAGCGCGGGGAATTAAAGCATTAATTACTTTGGTTGTAAAAAAGGATGCGATTGATATCTTTAAAAGCCTAGGTTTTTATGAAATAGATCAAGATGATGTTTTTATAGAAGAAACCGCAATCAAAAGTACTAAGTTTAAAGATGCCTATGTTTTAAAGTATGATCTTCAATAGGAAAAAAGAGTAAACGCTCTTTTTTATTTTTTTCTGGAAAAACAGCCTTCTGTATGTTATAATACTGTTTAAAAGAAGATACATCTTCTTTTAAACCATAAGCAAAGGGTTGAAGTTATGAGCGGTAAATTAGTAGTTTTTAATCATCCTCTGATTCATCACAAAATGTCATTAATTCGTGATGAAAAAACTGGCACTAAAGATTTTCGCCAAACCGTCTCGGAAATTGGGATGTTGATGGCATATGAAGTTACAAGAGACCTGCCGACAAAAAAGGTGGAAGTAAAAACACCAGTAGGGATTGCGGAATCCTATATTTTAAAAAAAGGAGTTGTTGTCGTTCCGATTTTACGGGCCGGCTTAGGAATGGTTGACGGAATTACCACTTTAATTCCCACAGCTAAAGTCGGTCATCTCGGGGTTTACCGAGATGAGGTGACGTTAGAACCTCATGAGTATTATGCGAAATTCCCGAGTATTATTACTGATGCGATTGTATTAGTTGTCGACCCGATGTTAGCTACAGGCGGTAGCGTCAAACATGCAATTGATGTTTTGAAAGCAAAAGGAGCGAAGAACATCAGTTATGTCGGTCTTGTCGGTGCTCCCGAAGGTGTAAAGAAAATTCAAGATAGTCATCCCGATGTAAATATTTATCTTGCTGCACTGGATGAAAGATTAAACGAGAAGGGATATATTGTTCCTGGTCTCGGAGATTGCGGCGATCGTTTATTTGGAACTAAATAAAATGATGGAAAATCGAAGTTTATGCAATAATTGTATAAACTTTTTTATTTTGTTGAAGAATAAAAGGGGTGAATTGAATTGAAATATGTCTCGCTAATTGGTGCCGACAGAAAATTCCTCCATAAAATAAAACCCTTTTTAATTTCAAAAAAAAGAAAAATTCGCTATATGATGATAAACACCGTCAATTATGAGCGGCTGCGGAATTCCGAAGCCGTTTTTCTTGACAGCAGACTAACCTTTAAACTAAAAGAAGAATTAGTAATATTTTGCTTAGAAAATTCAATAGAACTTTTCTTCATTCCTTCGGTTACTGAGATTGGAATCAAGAAAAGGGACTTTAATATCAATGACCTATTAATCAGAAAGTTAAGCAAGTTTCGCTTAAGTTTATTTCAAAGAATAATAAAAAGAATATTTGATCTAACTTTTTCAATTCTCTTTATTATTATTTTTTCGCCCTTGATGATTTTTATTTATTTTTTGATAAAGATTATCGACGGAAGCCCGGCGGTTTATATGCAAAAGCGTTTAACATATCGGGGCAAAGAATTTGTATTATACAAATTTAGAACGATGGTGCTTAATGCGGAAAGTGAATCGGGAGCGGTGCTTTCAGTTGAAAATGATGATAGAATTACGAAAACAGGCAAAATTTTAAGAAAAACCCGTTTGGACGAAATCCTGCAGATCTTTAATGTCCTCAGCGGAGATATGTCGGTAGTTGGTCCGCGTCCGGAAAGAAAATTTTTCGTTGAAAAATTTCAAAAAGAAAATCCTTTTTATAAATATCGATTCCAAGTAAAAGCGGGCATTACCGGTCTTGCTCAAATCAATTGTTATTATCGTTCCGCATATGAAGATAAACTCTATTTTGACTTGCTCTATATTGCCAATTACAGCTTATGGAATGATTTTAAATTGATCTTAAAAACATTATTTATCTTCTTCAAAAAGAACTCTGCTCGAGGAATAAATAACGAAGATTTGGAAACATTTTTAGAAAGAAGAGGAAAAAGAATGGTTGAAGTTGAGACGGGAATTTTTGAATTGAGGGATATAGATGAAAAAAGTACTTATTAATTGTAATGATTGTTTTTCCGCTTACAATTTTCGTATTGGTTTAATCAAGGAACTTGAAAAATCTTATGAAGTTTATGTAGTTGCGGGTTTTGATAAATACTTGCCTTTATTACATCAAGAAAATGTTAAAGTAATTCCAATAAATTCTTCTTTTACAGGTTTAGGGATAAGAGAAAATTTAAGACAACTTCGGGAATATAGACGTATTTTTAAGATGATTGAACCGGATTTAATTTTGAATTATACAATTAAACCCCATCTTTTTGGAACTTTAATGGCACCGAAAAAAACAAAAGTAATCAATTTTGTAACCGGAGTCGGTTCAGTCTTTGAAAAGCGTAATCTGCTTTTTAAAATTATTTGTTTTTTATATCGCTTTACCTCCAGAAAAGTAGACCATTATATCTTCTTAAACAAAGACGATTATTATTTGTTTGCTGAATTGGAGATCTTAAGGCAACCACACACGATTTTATTGGGTGAGGGAATAGATCCGGAAAAGTTTTATCCCTATGTAGATTTTAAAAAGCCACTCAGTTTTATCTATATTGGTAGACTTTTAGAGGAAAAAGGAGTTAGGGAGTATCTGGAAGCAGCAAGGATTATTAAAAGACGGTTTCCGGAAGTGAATTTTTTGATTGCCGGCGATTTTTACCAGAAGAAATCATCTTTAAATAGAAATGAGATTTTCCGTTATGAAAAAGAGGGGATTGTAAAATACTTGGGTCATCGCTTTGATGTAAATGTTTTGCTGCGCGATGTCCATGTTGTTGTTCTTCCTTCCTACCGCGAAGGCATGCCTTTTTCCTTAATGGAAGGTCTTGCTTCGAAAAAATTTTTGATTGCCAGCGCTGTTCCTGGTTGTCGTGATGTAGTTATTGATGGTTATAATGGTTTTCTTGTTCGTCCGAAAAGCAGTTATGATTTAATTTTAAAAATAGAAAAATACATAAAATCAGAAAACAAAGAAGAGCTCCATAATAATGCCTATGCTTCTTCTTCAAAATTTGACCAAAAGAAAATAATACCGGAGATTGTCGGATTAATCGGGGAAATAATATGAAAATAGCGATGGTAATAACATCTTTAGAAGTCGGAGGTGCAGAGAAACTGGTATTAGAATTAATTCAGGAGTTAAAAGATAAAGTAGAGATTCGCCTATATATTATAAAAAAAAATTATGACACCATCTATGATCAACAAATAGCAGATTTAAACATTCAATATTTTTATTTAAATGGAAAAAGCCGTATTTTTAGTTTTAAAGCAGCAA
Source organism: Acholeplasmataceae bacterium (assembly GCA_012841865.1). GTDB lineage: Bacteria > Bacillota_I > Bacilli_A > ML615J-28 > CAG-698 > DTU067. The sequence goes on from DUTX01000144.1 coordinate 17,362, forward strand.
AAAAAATAAGAAAACTCTTAGATGATTATAAACCTGATATAATTCATACCCATTTGAAAGCCGCTGATTATATTTGTTATTACCGCTTAAAAAATAAAAGATTCCTTTGGGTCCATACGGTTCACACTTTAGCAACCGCAGATATGAAAAAACTCCGTCGTTTAATCTATCGTCCTTTCTATAAAAGAGGAATTATTCTTCCGGTTGCAGTTTCAAAAGAGGTCGAAGCAAGTCTGGTCCGGCTTTTTGATATAAAAGGAAAACTGATACCCAATGGAGTCGATTTGGAAAAGTTTAGATATATCCCCGATGAAAAACAAGAATTTGTAGTTCTTCATGTTGGCAGATTTATAGCATTAAAAAATCATAAATATTTAATCAATGAATTCGCAAAGTTTTCAAAAGAAAGAAAGAACACTAGTCTAATTTTGATTGGTAGCGGTCCTTTAAAAAAGAAAATAAAGAAACTTGCACGAAAACTTGAGCTCTCAAAACGGATTAAGTTTATTGAAAGCACTCCAAAGATTGAGCTCTTTATGCAGGAAGCCTCAGTTTTTGTTTTGCCTTCTAAATACGAAGGCATGTCCCTAGCTTTACTGGAAGCACTGGCAACCGGCTTATTGGTAATTACTAAGAGAGGCTTGAGTGATTTGATTGAACATGAAGTAAACGGTTTTGAAATTGATCTTGAGGAAAATGCTTTATTTTATGAATTAGAAAACCTTTATGAAAACTATCGCAGTTTTGAAATTGTCAGAAGAAATGCAACTAAATCAGTAAGCAAGCATTCAATACAGGCGGTTGCTGAGAATTACTTAAAATTATATGAAAGGATGCTCAATGATTAAACTCGCCGTTTCGATAGGCACTTTAGAAGTCGGAGGCGCAGAAACCTTTGTAATTAATCTTTTGAAAAATCTCGATTATCAAAGTTTCGAGGTAATTTTAATCGTGTTAGAGAAAAAAAGAGGAAGTTTTTTAGAAAGAGAAGTTGAAAAACTTCCGCTTGAAGTTAAATATATTTCAAAAAAGGAAGGGTTTAGACCAAGTGCGGTTATAAAAGTTTGGTCAGTTTTAAAAAGATTTAAGCCGGACTTACTTCACGGTAATATCGGCGGCTTAATATATTTTCTTCCCTATCTCTTCTTTCACAGAATTAAGCTTATTTATACAGCTCATACTTTAGCTGATAAAGAATTCGGTTCTTTTAAAAGGTATTTGATTAACATACTTTTAAAAAAAGGAAAAATTACTGCTGTTGGAATTAGCCCGGAAATCAGAAAAAGCCTTGCAACCACTTATAAATATAATATCAACAAAATTCCTTTGATCTATAACGGAATAGACGTAAATAGTTTTTCGGATCAAAAAGATTTCTCGAAAAAGATATCCCTCGGTCATGTCGGCCGATTTGAAGAGGTTAAAAACCATCGCACGATAATTGAGGTTTTTTTTAATTTAAAAAAGCTGAATCCGAATTTAACCTTAAGGCTTGTTGGGGAGGGGAGCCTTTTCTTAAATTATCGAAATGAGTTTAAGCATAATGAAGGAATAATTTTTGTTGGAAAAAGTGAGAAGGTTCAAGAAGAATTGAAGAAAATCCATCTTTTTTTAATTCCTTCTTTTTATGAAGGGTTACCACTTGCGGTCTTGGAGGCGATGGCTTCGGGTTGTGTGATTGTCGGCAGCAATGTTGGTGGTTTAAAGGACTTAATTGAAGAAGGAAAAAATGGTTACTTACTTAATGAGCCCGGGGATGTGGATGGTTTTTCAAAAGTAATTGAAGGGTTGTTGAAAGATCGGAATTTAATGTCAGCAATCTCTTTAAATAATATTAAGAAAGCTCAAAACTTCGATATTATAGAAACAGCAAAAAGATATCAAAAATTATACTTATTGGAGGCAAAGAATGTTAAGCGGGGAATATAATTTTTTGGTTGATAATCTGTGGTTAACGCAAATGATTGCAGTAGTCCTGTTGATAATTCCGTTCTTTTTGATATTTGCGGATAAGAAATGGATTTTTGGATTTTATGTGGTCTCAATCGTTGCGAACTTGCCGCTTATTTTTGTTATGGCCTTTGGTTTTTCATATGAATTGATAATTGCTCTGGCAACGATTATAGTTATCTGCAAAGATTTACTGCGAAATAAGAACTTGCTTCTCCTTTCTACAAAAGAAAGCCGCGCCGTTATAATAGCGCTTTTCGGTGTTCTGGCTTTAAATCTCTTGACCTCATTCGCAAATTTTTCAAGAAATCATTTTTTTGAAAGATCTTTTATATATTTGGTGAATATCTTTGTTTTGTTGGTGTTTAGTTACTTTTTAGTCAATCGCGAAAGACTTCAAGTCATCCGTTATGCTTTTGTAATCGGTGCCTTAATCCTTGTCTTTACGATGTTAGTTGAATTGGTATACGGGTATTATTATCTGGGGGTGTATCGTCTTCGCCCAGCGGGTTTATTGCTTGATCCGAATGTCGCTGCTTTTACATTAAATCTTTCTTTGTTGCTTTCTTTTTATAGACCAAAAAAAACAAAATTATTAACGGATATATTTTTTATCTCGGCTCGGATCTTAATTATTTTCGGAATCTTTTTAACTGTTTCTCGTTCAGGTTATCTTTCAACTCTCTTGATTTTAGCACTATTTTTGGTTTACTATTCAAAAGGGAAAAAACGTTATCTGGCTCCGACGACTGTTTTTGTCATTATCCTAATTTATTTTCTCTTCTTTAATTTCATTCAGGCCTCACTTGACACAGTTTACCGAATGATTGATTTACAAAGAATTTTTCCTCGCTCTGTTCCGCCCGCAGTTCCCGGACCGACGCCCGCTCCCAGTATTTCGATTCCGGAGACAATTTTTTCTGATTCCAGATTTGAACTGTTAAAAGCAGGGATTAAAGTTTTTCTAAATAATTATATCCTTGGTGTCGGAATCGGAAATATTACCGGTGAGATTTATAATCTGACGGGAATGCCGATGAATACGCATAATTTGGTTTTACAGCTATTGGGTGAGTCGGGAATTTTTATGCTTGGAACGCTACTGATTTTCTTCTATTACCTGGTACAGTTGATTGTAAAATCGGAAAAAAAACAAAAATTCTTTCTCTCTTTAATATTTTTGGTTATTGTGCTTGAATCATTTTTTAATCATAACCTTTTAAATGTAAATATTATTTATCTTATGCTTGCTTTCTTTTTAGCTTTAAACATCTTATTTTCAAGAGAACAAACCGTTCTTAGTTTAGCAAAAATCATTAACAAGAAGAAGAGATAATATTTGAAAAATATAGAAGCAAGTGCTATAATATTTTTGAGGTGTGATTCATGAAAATTTCAACCAAAACCGGAGATAATAAATTGACGGATGCAATTTTTAAAAGAGTATATAAAGATGACCCTTTAATAGAGTGTGTAGGAACGCTTGATGAACTTCAGGTTAGTTTAATGCATGCCTATAATTTTGTTGCTAACGAAAAGATTAAAAACCATTTAAAAAGTTTGGTGAAAAAACTCTTCCTTTTTGGTGAAGATTTATTAAGATCTACAAAGAATATCAACAGTAAAGATGTTTTAGAAATAGAAGAAAAAATTCAGTACTATGAAGAGCAGCTTCCGGAACAAAAGGCTTTTATTCTTCCCGGAAAAACTCCGGAAAGTTCATTATTGCATATTTCCCGAACGGTTACGAGAAGATTGGAAAGACGCATCGTCACTTACGGAAAAGGACAAAACATAGATTTAAATATCTATGCTTTTATTAACCGTCTTTCTGATTTGCTTTATATTTATGCACGTGTGACGGAGGAATTATGATCGATAACTTAATCACAATGTGGTTTTTCTTTATTTTAATCGGCTTTACGCCTTTAACTTATCGGGCTTTGATGGCTATTGATTTTTCAAAGATTTTTCGCCGTAATTCCACCTGGCAAATTCGCTTCCTTGTAAGTTTTGTCAGTGTTGCTCTTGCCTTTATCATTGCTTTCGCTTTTACAATCATTCTAGAAAGAATCCTTGCGATTGTTAACTAGAAATTCCAGAAAACAAATAATGTATAAAAAAAACCTCGCAGTAAATAATACTAGCGAGGTGAATAATTGTGAAGCGATTAAACAAGATTTCAAAAGAAAAGGCTCAACGCATTCTTTTCATCGCGGTGCTGGTTCTAGTTTTCGGAGTATTCTTCATATCATTAAGCCTACTTAATCCCGGAGAAAATCCAACGCCCAATGATCCCGATCCTCCGATTGAAGAGCCCGAAGAGCCGGAAGTAGAATACGAAACCATCATCGCTCCTTATAAAGCTGCGAATATTGAAATAATCAGAAGATTCTGGTCCCAAGATAAAGAAAAAGAAATCCAAGAAATGTCAATGTTTGTTTATGATACTAGATATACAATGAGCAGAGGAATTTCTTTTGCTGCTGCGGAAAATGAAAATTTCGAAGTAGTAGCCAGTTTGAGTGGGATTGTTAAAGAGATTAGCAATAGCGACATCTACGGGAAAGTTGTTTTCATCGAACATGAAGACGGTCTGGTAACGGAATACTGGAGTCTCAGCGAAGTCAGTGTAGAAACAGGTGATGAAGTCGCACAAGGTGATAAAATCGGTATTTCCGGGGAAAGCAGTTATGATATGAGTGCCGAAAATCACATTCATTTTCGAATTCTTGTAAATGGAATTCCGACCGATCCCGAACTTTTAATCGGAAAAGCAGTTAATGAAATAAACGCAAACTAAAAGCCTTATCGTTTTGATAAAGCTTTTTTTATTTTTTGATAAGTTTAAATTTTAAATAAATTAAACCAAAGAGAATCCCGGAACTAGCAATCAAGATTGGAATACTTTTTAATAGAAAATCTTTATTATATAAAAACTCTCGCAGATAATCAAAGACTTCATTCATTCTTCCTTTAAACAAATAAGCAAAACCTCCTAATAGAATAAGCTCAATAAAAATTTGGATTTTTTTTGATAAGTTTAAAAGTAAAGTCAGAAAGGCAGCAAACACAAAAGCGAAGATAGAAGCAAAAAAGACAAATGGAAAGAAAAAAATATTCTCAATAGGGATGGAAAAACCAAAATATAAAATAATCAAACAGGAAGTTTGGATAAGGGCGTTAACTCCGGAAAATATTAAACTGCTGTAAAAGAAAGGTATTTTACCCGGTTTTAAGAAAAGATAATTCGGCATTAGTTTTTGATATTCATAGGAGCCGAGAGAGTAACTAAAGAAAAGATTAAAGAAAACAAGAAAAATTGTGCTTTGAAAATAATATTCAAGCTTTAAATAGAGAAATAGCCCATTTAAAAAGATTATCGGAAACCAGAATAATAAATAAAAGCGACGGTAGGAATAATAATGAAACGCCAAGGGTTTGTGGAGATTCATGTTATAATCCCTTCTTTTCCCGGAGGTTCAGAAAATAAATAAAGATCTTTTGAATCGGGACCTCCGTTATCTTAATAAAATATTTTTGAAACATTCTGGTTTCGTCTTTAGTCAGTTTCTTGGCGACACAGACTGTAAGATTCTGATATCGTTCTTCGGCACCAATTACTTTAATATCAGAAATAAGTGATTTCAAGACTTCAGTTTTTCCGGTCAGCAGTCGAAAATTATTTTTCAGTTCTTTAATCGTAAAGGTTTCAAAGAGGCGGCCTTTATCAAAAAAAAGCACTCGGTTGATAATGTTTTCGATTTCATCAACAGTATTGGTCGAGATTATGAAAGTTCTGGGGTAGCGGGTATGATGTGAATATACAAAACTAAAAAAGTCATATCGATCCTTAATGTCAAGGCTTTCAAAAGTTGTTCCTAAAATTGTGATATTAGCCCGAGATGCTAGTCCTAGGATTCCGGAAAGCAGTTCTTTTTCGTTTGCTTTTAAGCTTTTAAAACTTCGTCCTTTTTTGAGGTTGAAATAATCAATCAGTTCATAAGCATAAGCATTGTCCCATTTCGGATAAAGAGAAGACATCAAACGAAAAATTGTTTTAATTTTTAAATGCCCGGGAAAAGAGATATTATTGGAAACATAACAGAGTCGTTTACTCATTTTAGAATTCCCATATAACTTTTCGCCATCCAGCCAAACGCACCCGGAATCAGGCTTTATTTGAGCAGCAAGAATTTCGAGTAGTTCTTCACGCCCGGAGTCATTTTTTCCGACCAAGGCATAAATTTGGTTGTCGAGAAAGTTGAAACTAAATTGATCAACCAAGATACTATTTTTAGATTTTTTCGTAAGTTTCTCACAAATCAAAACGGACATAATGCTACCTTTTTTAAACAAATATAACTAATTTAAATATACACTATTTCCCCCCAAAAGTCAATGAAAGAGAGTGCTCCTTGAGGCGGAAGAAATCAATGATTAAACCGAGGTTAAATGATAAATGTAATTGATTTCATAATACGGACGCACCTTGCATATATTGTAACAAACGGGGGGAATAGTATGGATTATCAAATAAGACAACGGGTCTTAAAAATTGCTGATATATTTTTGAGCGACAGAAGTACGGTCCGGGAGGTCGCCAAGAAAGTAGATTGTTCTAAGTCGACGGTCCATAAAGATTTAACCGAGCGGCTTCCGGAATTAAACCAAGACCTCTATATCGAAGTCAAAAAGCTTTTGGAATATAATAAATCCATCCGCCATTTGCGTGGCGGCGAGGCAACCAAACGTAGATTTTTGGAAGCAAATAAAAAGCGGAATTATTCCGCTTGATAACAAAGAAAATTGGCCGGAAACGGCTTTTATTATTACTATGAAAAATTATGTGTTCGTTACGAAAAAAGAAAGCAGAAATTAAATTTAAGCCTGATTTTCGCTTGCTGTTTCTTATATTTCAATCGTTCCTTTAGTTACTTCAACAAGCTCGGCTTTGATATTTTCAATTTCCTCTTCCGGAACCAATGCTTTAAAATACACTTTATCAGTGAAAATGCGTTCCGTTATTTCATGATTTTCTAATACTTTTTGAATTGCATTTACATAAACGTATTCAGCAGTTATTTCAAGTTCGGTTAACTTCTCTATCTTAACGATTTCTGCAAGTTTCACCGCTTCCGCAACGCTCGAACCGTAAGCGCGAATCAAACCACTGGCACCGAGTTTAATCCCGCCGTAATATCTGGTAACTATCGCAAGTACATTGGTGAGATTGTTTTTCTTTAAAACTTCAAAAATGGGGACTCCCGCAGTTTGGCTCGGTTCGCCGTCATCTGATGATTTAGCTGTCGGAGTTTCAATTCCGATAATGTAACTATAGCAATTATGAGTAGCATCATAATGCTTTTTTCTTATTTGGGTAAGAATCTCATTTGCTTTTTCAAGCTCATCAACGGGAAAAAGATAGCAAATGAAGCGACTTTTATTGATAATTTGTTCATAAACAATAGGGTTTTGAATTGTATACGTAGGAATCACCTCACGATTTTATTATAACTTATTTAGGGCATACAGGCAAACAGTTTTTCAGAAACCGTAAAAAAGTATAAAAGTCTAGAATTTTGTCAAAGATTATTGTATAATAAAATTAGCAATTAATAGCAAACATCAAAGGAGAACATAATAGTGTTAATGACTGAACATTTGGAACGCGGTAAAGAAATCTTAAAAATCTTAATCAATAATGGTTGCGAAGCTTATCTGATTGGGGAAGCCGTGTGTAATACTATTTTAAATCTCCCTTTCCAAGAAGTTGAAGTCACAACCAGCGCCACTCCGGATATGGTGAAAGGTATTTTTAATGAGCATAAGGTTGAAGATGAAGCGGACGGTTATGTGCGCCTTTATTATCTTGGCTATCAGTTTTTGATTGGCACTTTTAAGAAGGGTATAAAGTATCGTGACAATCGCCGGCCTTTACGGATCCATTATTCGAAGAGTCTCCATGATGATTTATCCACTCGCGATTATACAATTAACGCAATTGCCATGAGCCCGGCGGGAAAACTGACCGACGCTTATCGTGGATTTGAAGATATCCAAAGAAAGAAAATTAAAACTATCGGTAATCCGAAGGTCAGGTTTGTTGAAGAGCCGCTAAGGATGCTAGTAGCTTTGCGTTTTGTCAGCGAACTCGGTTTTAAAATCGAAAACCGTACTTTCCGAGCGATGAAGCGAAAAGGTAAATTGCTTGCCAAGCTGGAAGTCGGAGCGATGCTTAAAGAACTAAAGCGGATTTTACACGGCAAATATTTTAAAAAAGCCTTGAAATTAATTGTTGAATCCGGTATTTTTAAACGCATTCCGATTTTAAAGCATGAATTCAAACGCTTATACAATCGTTACCGGGCCGAAAGCGTCGATACTTTTCTTGCTTGCAGTTTTGTAAAAGCGGGAAGTTTTCATGAGGAATGGGCGGAAATCAGTTCCGATCCGGAAAGACTTTTTGAGGTTGTAAAACTTGCGCTTAGAAAACCGAAAGGCAATTTCAGTCCCCAAGAATTATTCTTTAACGGACTTGAACTTTGCATTGAAGCCAATCAAGTTAATCGTTTGTTGAAGAAAAGCCGTAAAAGAGAAAAACAGATTCGTAAGGCTTTTACTATGCTCCCGATTCAAAGCCTCGACCAACTTACTTTTTCCGAAAATGATTTAAGATTTCTAACAAGAGGTTATGATACCTTTAATAATCAAATTTTCGAAACTATGCTTTTAAAAGTCTTAAACAAAGAATTGCAGAATAATTATCATGATTTAAAAGACTATGTGGTTTCTTCACTTCAAGGCTATTACGGCGAATCATTTGTTGTCGATACAAATGTAGAAGGCGAAACTTATGAAGAAGCAAGCCAAGAAATTGAAGCGGGTATTGAAGAAAGTCAGACATACAGGATTCCGGAAGTCAGACCCGCAGCAACTAACCCGGTTTATTATAATGAATATGCTGAAAGCCCGAAACCGAATAATAAATATGAAGATTTGGAAGAAAAGATCCGCAAGCTTGAACGCCAAAACTTAGAGATGAAATTAGACCGTGATGTCGACAATCTTGTAGTTCAAAATTTGGAAATGTTGAAAGATATGAATTATATCGACGGACCTGAAAAAATAATGTTATCGCGTGAACTTAAAGAAGTTTACCGGGACTTGATTACTAAAGTTGATCCAAAATTGAGAACCTTAAAAAATAACAAAGAAAGAAATGATTCTAAATATGAGAAAGAAGATTAAAGATTTCAATCCAACGGACAAGGCGGTGTTAATCCTGCGACTTTCGGATATTCAAATCCGAAAAACAACCGCCAATGCCGATTATGCAAGTATGCTCGGTTTTGACGGAACCGATTTAATTGAAGTTAAAATCTGGGCATTGACAGATGAGAAAAGAGAAATTCTAAAAAACGGCGAAGTCTATGAACTATCCGGAATTATGAAGGATTATCAAGGAAAAATGCAGTTTAATGTATCCGAATTAAGAATGCTCGATGATTCGGAAATAGACAAGAGTGAATTTTTTGAATATGCCAAGATGAATGAGGAAGAATTAAAAGAAGCAATTATTAATTATATTAATTTAATTGACAATCCTGTCATCAAAAAAATTGTTTTTACAACGCTCAAACAATTCTTTTCCGAATTTTTTAAGCATCCGGCAGCAATGAGCATGCACCATAATTATTTTGGCGGCCTTGCTTATCATGTTTATTCGATGCTTACTTTGAGCGATACTTATTTACAAATGTATCCTTATTTTAACCGCTCTTTAGTCTACGGCGGCATCATCCTTCATGATATCGGCAAGATGATTGAATTAAGCGGCCCCAAAGGTACAGAATATACCAAAGAAGGAAACCTCCTCGGTCATATTGCCATCGGTTCGAACATTGTCTATAAGGTGGCTTCTGATTTAGGAGTTGAAAAAACTGATGAATTTTTATCGCTCCAGCATATCATTTTATCGCATCATGGCTTGCTTGAATATGGTTCTCCAAAAGAGCCTCAGATTCCGGAAGCGGTCTTGATCCATATTCTTGATCTCTCGGATTCGCGTCTCGCAGCTTTAGAGAAGGAAGCTTTAAGTACGCTTCCCGGGGACTTTACAGAACCGATTCCGGCTTTTGAACGAAAAAAGTTTTATAAACCCGATATTTAAAACAACCTGAAAAGACAATTTTCGGGTTTTTATTTTCTTGCTTCTTTACATTGGCGTCATTAAATGATATAATAATTTAAATAAATGGCATTGAGAGGTGTTGCTTTTTGGTTCCTCCGGAACTATGCTTCATTTTAAACATTAACTTTTTAATTGAAAAACCAGGTTTAAATATTTTTCTTTTCTTTTTATTTATCCTTCTTTTTATATTTTCTGCTTTTATTTCCAAAGCCGAAGCGGTCTTTTCAAGCGTCAACATTATCAGAATTCGCAATTATTTAGAAGAAAAAAAGAAAGGCGCAAAGAAGGCAGTTTATATTTCCGAAAAATATGACACTACCCTAACAACACTATTAATCGTAAATATCTTATTAAAAATCTCTTTGGTTATTTTGGCCGGCTATTTTGTTTTTAATTTATTGGAAAATTTTTGGCTTTCAGTAATTGTAATTATCTTCCTTATTCCCACATTAATGCTAATTTTTACTGAAATCATTCCCCGAGCCAAGGGTCAAATTGCTCCGGAAATAAAAGCTTTAAAATATTCAGGATTCCTCTACTTTATTATTAAACTTCTTGCTCCGATTACCTATTTATATGTACGCATGAGAAAATCAATTATGGAGAAAAATGATCTTTTAGACAATCCGAAAGTGACAGAAGAGGAATTGGAATCAATTATCGATGTGATGGAAACAGAAGGTGTTTTTGAGGAAAACGATGCGGAAATGATTCAAAACGCCATTAGTTTAAGCGAAACAACCGTTTATGATATTATGACGCCGCGGGTTGATGTGGTTGCGGTGGAAATATCATCCTCAATTGAAGATATTAAGAACATGTTTTTTGAATATCAATTCTCCCGCGTTCCCGTTTATCGCGAAGATAAAGATAATATTATCGGCATTTTAAGCGAAAAAGATTTTTTTACGGCTTTGTTGAAGGGTGAAAAAATCGAACTTGAAAAAATGCTTTCAGAACCCTACTATGTTTCGAAAACAACGAAAGTAAATGAGTTGATCAAAGAACTCCAAAGACTTCAAAAGCACTTTGCAATTGTCGTTGATGATTATGGAGGAACGAGCGGTATCGTTACCATGGAAGATGCTTTGGAGGAAATCGTCGGTGAAATCTATGACGAATATGACGATGTTGAAGAGGAAGAATTGATTAAGCTAGAAGAAGGTAAGTATCACGTAAAACCGGAAATGGACCTAGAAGAACTCTTTGAAATCTTGGAACTTGGGGATGCGCCCGAGAGTCAATTTTCAAGTGTTGGTGGTTTTGTTTACGGTTTATGTGAAGGGATGCCTTTTGAAGGTCAAATCGTTACCTACAGACATCATGTGGAGATAATAACGGAAGATGAAGAAAAAGAAATAACATACTTCCTTTCCTTTACCATTTCCAAATTTACAAACCGACGGATCAGAGATTTGGTTTTAGAAATTACGGAAAATCAAAATGACTAAAGGGGAGGGGTCTCCCCTTCATTTTTTTAAAAAGTATCAAAAAACTTGCAGACAAGATTGTTATAATAAATGACGCCTCAAGGTGTTTTTAAGAAGAATATAACAAACTTTGATAGTGAAAAAAACATTTACATTTGCATCAAAAAGTAGTAAAATATATATGTTATAGATTACGGTGTTCTTGCAGTCAAATTACTGAAAGAATGCTTATTGAAAAAAATACTTGGAAATGATAAGATATTATTGTTCTAATGAGTACAACAGTTAAGGAGTGAAAATTATGAATGGTTCTCAAGTAGTAAAAAGGACATTGCCGTTGATTATTGTTTTGTTGATAATAATCGGAATTGCTATTTCCTGTACGGTATTAAATAAAGATAAAGCTGTTCCGGCAATTACCAATCCTGAATCATTGTATTTTGAGGTTGGAGAAGGCGATAGAAAATTTTCAATGACAAATGAAGATATCTATACGCAGCTGAAAAATAGCTACGGCTTATCTATGTTAATCGAAATGATCGATATCGATCTCTTAAAGTCCGGAGAAACCGATTATTATAATGCTGTAACCAATGAAGAAATTGAAGAAGCTATCGAAAAGGATAAATTTCCGGAAAACAGATATCCGAAAGGAAAAGATGCGCTTACGGAAGATGAAATCGAAGAAGCAGTAAAAACCTTCAACGACAATATGCTTGTAAATAACGGACTTAAAGACGTAGAAGAGATCACAGCCTTTTATCGCTTGAAGCTGGCCAGAAAGAAATATGCTATTGCACAATTGGAAAAGAAGATTCAAGAAGCTGATCAATTAGCAAAAGAAGATAAAAGCAAAGAGCCTTATTTTACCGAAAAGGAATATGAAACACAATATAAAGCCGATTATCAAAACGGTTATTGGGCAATTATCGTTCCTTTCCGTTCGGAAGAAGAAGGCTATACACTCTTAAGGCAACTCGGTATTACCGTTCATAAAAAAGACACTTCCGTTTCCGGTGACTTTACGAAATGGGTCAGAACAGAAGATGAAGAGGAAGTTGCGCTTACGACTGCCGAAGTTGTACAAGCATTCATCGATATGTATAATGCCGTTCATGCTCATAAACTTGAAAACTATCCTAATGAGACAGTGACAGTTTTTGAAGACATTCAATATGAAAAAGACGAAGAAGGCAAATACATTTTTAAAACCGATGTTGCTTCAGAAGATGATGAGGAAAGACTGAATGAATTCTATTATACATACAAAGAAATTGTTGAGTATAATTCTTCCATTCAAAATTACCTGAAAGTCTCGATGAAAAATTATGTCAATTATGAAAAAGAAGAGATTACTTCTGATCAAAAATTCTTCACTCCGGAATTAAAATCTTATGCAAACAATAAATTATTTGTTTTCATGTTGAAAATCAGTGAAGAAGTCGCTCCCGACCTTGATGAAGTCCGCGACGAAGTTTATCAGACCCTCTTTGAAAAAGAATTGACTGAGAATTTCATTCAAGAGCAGATTGTAAAACTTCGTGAAGAGAAAGGTTTCCAGATTTTTGACGCAAGTTTAGAAAAGAGATATATTGCAAGCATCTCATCTTATGATGTCGAACATAAGAATACTAAAGCTGAAAGCAAAACCATGGTCGCTAAGGTCGGAGATACTGAATATTCTGCCGATGAACTCTTCGACTATATGGACAAACGTTACGGAATAGGCGTTGCCCTGAATAGAATAAATTATTTCCGTTTACTAAACAATCCCGAACTGAATCAAATTTTTGATTACTACCAAACAGATCTTAAAGAAAGAGACAGAATTCTTGATCCGGAAAGATGGCAGGAAGTTAAAACTTCAATCAGAAATATTCGCGATAATTTCTTGAGGAATTACTTTGCGAGTGCAGGTTATCCGGCAACATATGGGTGGCGTAATTTCATCAAAGACTATTTCGGTGTTCAAGATGAAAATGAATTAAAATTCTATGTATTGCATAGCGAAATTGTTTCTGATTTTGCTGAAAAATTGAGTTCTGTTGAAGATTTGGAAGAAGATTCGGAATTGTGGATACTGTATGAAGAGAAGATGCAAGAAATTGTTGATGATTTCTTCTCATCTAAAGGCGTTCATCTCTTGATTTCTGTTAATGATGATTCCGGAACTCCGATTCATCCTGATGAGTGGACATTATATCAAAAAGAACTCGCTATGGAATTGTTTAATGAAATTTGGAAATATTATGAATCAGAAGGTGAAACTGTTACCAGTAGATTACAAAAACTAGCTGATCTATTCCTCGAAGCTCCGCGTTTCTTGGCTGATAGAGGTCAAAACGTTGAAGAGCAACCGGAAGGCTTTGACTATACGCTTGAAACAAATTATTATAAATTTGAATTTGCGAAGTATAAATCAGCAGGGCTAGTTCTGAAATTTGAGGATTTAGGCGAAGGCAGCCCCGGAAAATATGTTGAGCCGTTTGAAGAAGCGCTCAGAGAAATCTGGAAAGCTAATCCTACTTCCGAGGAGCCGACTCCGTATAAGGATGCAGAAACCGATGAATACAAACCGATTATTACTGAATTTGGTTATCATGCATACGTTAACTTAAGTTCAACGGATATCCCCAAATGGTATTATTCTTCTGATGAGGACCAAGAAGAACCGGGAATCATCCCGACTTTACAAATGGTCAAAACTTATCTTAAGGATAGCGAAAGCTCCTACTTATTTGACGGAACAGAAGATGAAGAAGATAGCGAAGATGAAAATAACGAAGATAAAGAAAAATTTACCAGCGCTATGAAAACTGCCGTCGAGACTTATTTCAACCCAGTATTTGAAGAAATTTCCGGTTCTTTTAATGTTACAATTAAACTATATGAAGAATTAAAAGGTTTAGATTTTACATTTAACTCTAAGAACTATACCGAGGCTCAATTTAAGGATTATGTTCAAGGAAGAATCGATTCTTATCAGTCTAATTTGAAATATTTTGGTGTTGAAGAAGAATAAAATTTAGGCCTTGTATCAATCAAGGCCTTTCTTTAAAAGAAAGAATGAGAGGGAAGTTATGGAGTTTTGCGTTATTGCAAGCGGGTCCGGAGGCAACATGACATATATTCGAACGGAAACGACCAAAATCCTTGTGGATGCCGGTATTTCCCTTCCCGAAGCTAAAAGGCGAACTTACAATCACGACCTTGATTTAGATGATATAGATGCGGTTTTAATCACTCATGAGCATGGTGATCATGTGCGCTTTTTGCCCACGGTTCTGAGCAGGACGAACGCAACTCTCTATATTAATCGCCTATCATTTGATGCTTTATCTGAAGCTGTGAAAATCAGATTAATTGATTACCCGATAAAATTTATTGAAGAAAATAAAAAATATCGAATTCGCGATTTAGATTTTTTAACCTTAAAACTTTCGCATGACAGTGTCAATAATTTTGGTTTTGTCTTCATAGCTTCCGAGAAAAGACTTGCTTATATTACCGATACCGGCTTTTTCCCCTTGCATTATCTAGATTTATTAAAGCAAGTTGACGCCCTTGTCATTGAAGCCAATCATGATGTGCAGATGTTAATGGAAAGCGAAAGAAGCTGGTATCTGAAAGAAAGAATTTTTTCTCCTTCCGGTCATATGTCCAATCAAATTTGTTTACAAGTATTGGAAGCAGTTCTAAACGGAAGGCAAAACTTAATTGTGCTGGCTCATATCAGCAGCGAATGTAATCATCCTGATATTATCGAAAGTGATATTATTCAGGTTATTAAGAAAACATATCAAGGTGAAATCGTGACGGCCTCGCAATTTGAAGCCTCACCCTTGTATAAAATTTAAGTCTCTTATTTTAAGTTAAAAGGAGAAAAGCATGAAGAAAATACTGTTGGTTTTAATAATGGTACTCGGATTAGCGGTTATGACTGGCTGTGGTGGTGATAAGTATCCGGAAATATCTAATCCGAACGAACTTTATTTTACCGCCAAAGAAGGCGAATATACTTATTCTATTACTAATCAAGAAGTATATGAAGAATTGAAAAATCGGGTCGGAATTAATCTTTTGCTGGATTTAATCGATAAAGATCTTCTGAAAGCAACTAACAATGGCAACAAGAGTTATTGGGATGCTGTTAGCGAAGAAGATATAACGAAGAAAATTGAAGAAGAGATCTTTCCGCGAGGAACCGAAGATTTGACTAATGATGAAATTGAAAAAGCCCGGACTGAATATTATGATAAAATGTTTATTCAATACGGTTTCAACAGCGAAGCTGAAGTGAGAGATTATTATCGGCTGACGCTTGCGAAAAGATTATATGCAGCAGATCACATCTTTGAAGATGTCGAGGACGAAGAAGAAAAAGAAAAAGATTTTACTGAAAAACAATATAAAGATTACTATAAAAACAATTATAAAAAAGGTTATTACGCAATCGTCATTTCCTATGAAACCCTAAGTCTTGTCAATCAAGCTTTGGAAGTTTGGGGATGTAAGATCGAAAAAGGAGTTTGGACCGATCTTGACGGTACACCCTTAAACAATAACGAAATTGTTCAAACCTTTATTAATCTTTATAATAGCGCTAATTCTTATAAAGTCGAGAATTATCCTGAAGCAACCTATTTGCTGAATGAAGGCGAAGAGTATGATACTAATCAAGGAGAAATTTATTTTAACTTAAATAAAGCGGATGTTCTTTATTATACTCATGATGAGATTTATGGTTATGAAACTGCGATTCAGAAGCATCTTGCTGAAAATCTCGACAGTTATGGAAAAGGGCCAAATTTCTATCTGAAAACTCCCTTAAGCAACTCCACAGGAAGCCGTTATTATTTGGTAATGGAGATTGGAGAAAAGGAAGCTCCCAAGTTAGAAACTGTAAAAGCCGAAATTAAAGAAAAATTAATTGAAGGCAGGCTTTCTTCGACTTTCATTTCAACTAAAATCGCAGAACTTAGAGCAGAGAACAATATTGTTCTTTATGATAAAGTTCTTGAAGAAAGATATGTGAGTCAGGTCAGCAATTATGATGTTGATTATAAGAAGACTAAAAAACTGAACGGAAATTTGGTTGCAAAAACGGATGTAAAAGAGTATAGTTCCGATGATCTTTTCCAAGCAATGAGCGCTGGTTATGGTTTAACGTTAACAGCCACTAAAATTGAATATCTTAGATTCCTTCATAATCTGAAGTTTAATAAAATTTATTCCCTGAATGAAAGCTTAAAAGAAGCAGATAGAATTTTGGATCAAGACCAATATACAGCAATTAAGAAAGAAATTGAAGATGAAAAAGCTGCTTTTGAAGCTGGAGAATATAAAGATTATGGTTATCCGGCAAGTTACGGTTGGAAAAACTTCATTAAAGATCGTTACGGTGTCCAAACCGAACAAGAAGTTTTTAATCAACTTCTTTACAATCGTGTAAAAGATGCCTACGGAAAGAGCTTGGGTAAGATTACAGCAGCCGATTCTGAACTAGCAATTTTCTACACAAATCAAATGGAAAAACGGGTTTCGGAGTACTTTAAAGTCAGGGGGATTCAGTTAGTAATCGAAGTGCTTGATGAAAGTGGAAGCAAAGTAAACCCTGAAAAATGGACTGTTACCCAAAAAGAGTATGCTGAACTCTTCTACAAAGAAGTTCTCGAATATCTTGCGAAAGAATTAAAGGTAGGCGAAACCTATAGCCAACGTTTACAAGAAATTATTAGTGCTTATCTAAAGGCGCCGCGCTTTAAAGCAGGTATTCCCCAAGATTCTGCTTTACAACCGCTTGACCAAAAGTATTATGTATTTGAAGGAATCGAAATCTCCAAATACAAAACTGCAGGTTTAAGCGTCAAATTCGCAGATCTTGGCACCTTTACAAACGATTCAAAAGCGGAAGCTTTGGAAAAGGCAGTGAAAGAGATTTGGGATAATGATCCTAATAGTAAAGATGCAGTCATTTACGGCAGCGATAAACTTGATGATATTCCCTTTATCATTACGGAAGAAGGGTATCATGTTTATATCAACTTAGATTCAACCCCGCTTGCCGAGTGGGAAACCGGAAAAGTCATCCCGACGATTAACCAAATAATCGCTTATGAAAAAGATGCTTCAGATTCCAGCTTGACTACCAAAATTAAGACTGCAATTACAACATATTATAAACCGATTTATGATGAACTTGTCGGTCCCTATAATGTTCTTTACAATATTCAAAAAGATATCAAAGAACTTGATGTAAGTTTTGGTCATGAGCATTTTGGTGCATCCGATTTAGATCGTTATTTGGATTTACAAATTGAAAAAAGTTTGGAACAATTAAAATACAAAGATTAAAAACAATAAATCTCTGTTCGCAGAGATTTTTTGTTTGCATTGAAAATAAGACTAAAAAAATGTATAATATACATAATAATACTGGAGGTTGCTATGGCAAAATTTAGACTGCATAGTGAATTTAAACCAACCGGGGATCAGCCGAAAGCGATTGAAAGATTAGTTAAAAATCTTAATAATGGCGTTAAAGAACAAACTTTGCTGGGAGCGACCGGAACCGGAAAAACTTTTACTATCGCAAATGTTATTGAAAAAGTCGGAAAAAAAACCTTGGTTCTTGCTCATAACAAAACCCTTGCGGGCCAACTCTATAGTGAACTAAAAAGTTTTTTCCCGGAAAACAGAGTCGAATATTTTATTTCCTACTATGACTATTATCAACCCGAAGCTTATGTTGCGAAAAGGGATTTATATATTGAAAAAGATGCAAGCATCAACGACGACATCGATCAAATGCGACACAGCACTGTAAGTTCGCTGTTAGAGCGCGATGATGTGATTGTTGTTGCCAGTGTTTCCTGCATCTACGGGATTGGAGATCCGGAAGATTATCATAACAAAATGTTAACTTTAAGAGCGGGAGATATTATTGACCGCGCTCTAGTTTTAGAAAAACTCGTAGATATGCAATATGTCCGTAATGACTATGATATCAAACGCGGGGTTTTTCGGGTTAAAGGCGAATCTATTGATATTATTCCCACTTATGAAAAGAATGAAGCGATTCGGATTGAGTTTTTTGATAATGAAATTGAAAGAATTAAAATTATTGATATTGTAAGCGGAAGAGCGCTTGCGGAAAAGAAAATTATTAATTTATTTCCTGCTACCCTTTTTGCTGTCGATGATTTGAAGATGCAAGAAGCGATTCGGCGGATAAAAGCTGAATTAAAAGAAAGAGTCGAATTTTTTGAAGCAGAAAAAAAGCTTGTAGAAGCACAAAGAATTAAAAGCAGAACCGAATATGATCTTGAAATGTTAGAAGAAATCGGGGTTTGTAGCGGAATTGAAAACTACTCGCGGCATTTAAGTTTACGTGCAGAAGGAGAAACACCGTATACTTTACTAGACTTTTTTAATAAAGATTTTTTAATGGTGATTGATGAGTCCCATGTAACCTTACCCCAGGTCAGAGGAATGTATGCGGGCGACCGCTCCCGGAAACTGAATCTTGTTGAATACGGGTTTAGGTTACCGTCTGCCCTTGATAATAGACCACTTCGTTTCGATGAATTCTATGAAAAACTTGATCAAGTTATCTATGTCAGTGCGACACCGTCTGAGTTTGAACAATCCCGAAGCTATGAGGTTGTTGAACAAATCATTCGTCCGACCGGATTGCTTGATCCGGAAATTGAAGTTCGTCCGACAGCCGGACAGATTGATGATTTAATTAAAGAAATTGGAAAACGCATTAAAGCTAACGAAAGAGTTTTAGTTTTAACTTTAACGATTAAAATGAGTGAAGACTTAACAAAGTTTTTCCAAGAACTTGATATTAAGGTAGCATATTTGCATTCTGAGATAAAATCTTTGGAGCGGATGGAAATAATCCGAGAATTAAGACAAGGAAAACACGATGTGTTGGTGGGTATTAACCTTTTGCGGGAAGGGCTCGATATTCCCGAAGTTTCTTTAATTGCGATTCTCGATGCCGATAAAGAGGGGTTTTTACGGAGCGAAACATCTTTGATTCAAACAATCGGCCGCGCGGCCAGGAATGCTAACGGCAAAGTTATTATGTATGCCGATACGGTTACCGAATCAATGAAAAGAGCGATTGAGGAAACCTATAGAAGACGCGCGATTCAAGATAAATTTAATCAAGAACATAATATCGTTCCGAAGACGATTTATAAACATATCACTGATTCTTTGGTAATTACCAAGGATGTAAAAGAAGAACATCAATATGTTGATTCTAAAAAACTCAGTCAAATGTCGAAACTTGAAATTAATCAATTGCTTACAGATCTTGAAAAGCAAATGCGAGAAGCCGCACGCAAACTTGACTTTGAACAAGCAATGGCTTTGCGTGATATAATCTTTGAAATTAAAGCGGATATGAGGTAATTTATGAGTAAGAAAAAGGTAATAGTCGGACTTTCCGGTGGGGTTGACAGCGCAGTCAGCGTCATTCGGTTACTGGAAGCAGGATATGATGTCGAAGGTCTTTTTATGCGGAATTGGGATTCTTCTTTAAACAATGATATTAAAGGAAATCCCCATGTCTATGACCCTGTTTGTCCGCAGGAGAATGATTATCTTGATGCTTTGGAAACGGCAAAGATTCTCGGCATCAATTTACACCGTGTCGATTTTGTGCAAGAATATTGGGATAAGGTCTTCACTTATTTTCTCAATGAATACCGAAATAACCGGACTCCGAATCCCGACATTTTATGTAATAAAGAAATCAAGTTTAAATGCTTTTTGGAGAAAGCTTTTGAAATGGGAGCCGACTATATTGCGATGGGACATTATGCCCGCATCCGCCATGAACCGGAAGTGCAACTTTTAAGAGGAGTTGATTCTTCAAAAGACCAAAGCTATTTTCTATGCCAACTAACAAAAGAGCAACTTTCAAAAAGTCTTTTTCCGATTGGCGATATGTATAAACGGGAAGTAAGGGAGCTTGCGGAAAAGTATAATTTAAATGTTGCCAGAAAAAAAGACTCAACCGGAGTTTGTTTTATTGGTGAAAGGAATTTTAAAGAGTTTTTAAAAAATTATCTTCCTGCCCAACCCGGTAATATGGAAACAATCCAAGGTGAAGTTGTCGGAAAACATGAAGGGATTATGTATTATACTATTGGACAAAGACATGGTCTCGGTATCGGAGGTGCCGGCGAGCCTTGGTTTGTAATCGGAAAAGATGTAAAACGGAATGTACTTTTGGTCGGCAGAGGTTCTGAACAAGAAATGCTTTTTTCTAACCGAGCGATCATAACAAATATTAATTGGCTCGGTAAGGAATTTGTTGAAAAAGAATGCACCGTTAAATTTAGATATCGAAGTAAAGATATTTCGGCACAGATAAAACGCATTAATCAAGATTCAATTGAAGTTCGCTACCCCGGACGCGCAAAAGCAGTTACTCCGGGACAAGCTGCCGTTTTCTATGACGGTGAAGTACTATTGGGTGGCGGAACCATTGATAAGGTTTATTTGAACAATGAATTAAGACCTTATTAAAGGAAGGTGAAGTATGATGGAAGAAACAATTTATGGCGTTGTAACAAGGGTTACCTATTATAGTGATGAGTCGCATTTTGGAGTCGTCCGCATCAAATTGGATTATAAGGATAAGGAGCTTGCGAAATATCGAGACAAGCTCTTTTCAAATTTGCTAACTGTCACCTGTAATTTTGACAGGCGTCCGCTTCCTGACGAAGAATATGATTTTACAGGAGAATTTGTTACCAATCAATACGGTATCCAATTTAAAGCAAGAAGTTTCTTTCGTCGCAATGCCAACACCTTTGAAGGTATTATCGCTTTCCTTTCCAGCGATCTTTTTCCGGGCATTGGAAAAGTTGCCGCTACAAGAGTTTATGAAAGTTTAGGAAAAGATGCCTTGACTTTAATTGAAAGAAATCCGGAAATAATTGATGAGGTTCCGGGTTTAAATGCTAAACAGAAAGAAACTTTAAAGACCAATATTACTGCCTTAGAACAGCAAAAACGTCAGCTTGTAAATCTCCTTGATTTAGGAATTACCATGAATACGGCTTTAAAGCTGATTAAAGTTTTAGGCGACAATGCTTTTGAAATTATCCAAAAGAATCCTTATTCACTGATTGATTTAGTTGAAGGTTTTGGTTTTAGAAGAGCTGATCGCATTGCTATGGAGCTTGGGATTCCAAAAGACAGCGAAATCAGACTAACGGCGTTAACATTTTATCTTTTAAGAGAATCTTGTTTTCGGTCCGGTAATGTCTATTTGGAATATGATGAACTCTTCAATCAGGTAATTAATGAAATTAACCGCGAGGAAAACATTGTCTTTTTGGATGATTTTGAAAATATTTTAAAAAAATTAGTTATCAATAAAAAAATCATTCTTGATGAAGAAAAAAACATCTATTTATACAGACTCTATTTTTCAGAAAATCTTCTGGCACAAAAAGTAAATGAATTTCTTAATCGTGAAAATAATAATGGATATAATATTAAAGAAATTGAAAACTTAATTAAAAAAATACAAGAAAAAGATGGAATCCTTTATACAGGAAAGCAAAAAGAAGCAATCATCTCAGCGCTTTTGGAATCGCTCGTTATTATTACAGGCGGTCCGGGAACCGGTAAATCAACGATAATTAAAGCAATTATTGAAGCTTTGATTGAACTGGCGCCGAGTGAAATGATTTCGGAAAAGATCGCTTTGCTTGCACCGACGGGTCGTGCAGCTAAAAGGCTTAACGAAGTTTGTCGTTTTCCGGCTCAGACGATTCATCGTTTTTTAGGTTATGAAGGTCAAGGAATTTTTAAATTTGGACCGGAAGCGAAAACCGATGCTAAGATTGTCATTGTTGATGAGTTTTCGATGGTCGATTTAAATTTAGCCGCTCGCCTTTTTTCAAGTTTAGAAACTGATGTAAAAGTAATCCTTGTGGGTGATGTCGACCAATTGCCATCGGTAGAACCGGGCGAAGTACTCGCTGATTTGATTTCTTCGCAAGAAATTAAAACCATTCGTTTGGACCAAATTCATCGTCAGTCAGAAGATTCATCAATTATTTCGCTTGCTCATTCCGTAAATCAAGGACTTATTGAAGAAAGCATTCTTCAAAAACAAGCTGATCGCAGTTTTATTCGTTTAGAAGATCAACAAATTATTCCGGGACTCTTAAAAACTGTTGAACAAGCGATGTTGAAAGGGATGGACTTAATCAAAGATATTCAGGTTTTGGTGCCGCTTTATAAAGGCGAAGTTGGGATAAATGCCATTAACCAAAAAATGCAGGACCAATTCAATCCCGGTGCTGGTCGCGAAATTAAACATTTAACTCGCGTATTTCGTGTTAATGATAAAGTTATTCAACTGGTAAACCGGAGCGAAAAAATGGTAATGAACGGCGATATCGGTTATATCCTTTCTCTTAATAGCGAAGACGGAGAATATTTCGGTTTAACGGTGATGTTTGATTTTGGTCCGGTAGATTATAAACTAGACGAGCTTGAAGATTTGGCCCATGCTTATGCTATTTCGATTCATAAATCACAAGGTAGTGAATATGAATTAGTCATTCTTCCTTTTTCTTATAAATATTATGTGATGTTGAAACGAAAATTAATCTATACTGGAATAACCCGTGCCAAAAAATATTTGGTTATGCTCGGAAATCTTGATGCCTTTCGTTTTGGAATCAGAGATGTTGAAATTAAGAGAAAAACCAAACTTGCTGAAAAAATTAGAACAAGCTTTAATACAGTTTTCGACTCGGAATTTGAAGATTTAGGTATGATGGAAAATCTTTCACCTTATGATTTTATGGATTGAAGAGATAATAATATTGCATATAAATGCAAGGCTTTAATCGAAAAGAGGTGGAACTTTGAATAAGGCTTTATCGTATATGATAATTGGCGCTCTTGGTTCTAGTGCGGTTCTTCTTTATTTAAATAATCGGGAAACGATTAATAATAAAATGAAGAAACTGAAACGCGAAGGATTAAATAGGATCAAAAAGATTAAAGCAACAACAATTGAATAGTTTTATTCAATGAGCATAGGCGTCTTCGTCTATGCTTTTTAACGCAAATTTTAAATCAATATCTAATATATAGAGGGAGGTGGATTATGAAAGCAAAAGTAAAGAAAATAATCATTCCCTTAATCATTATTGTGCTGATTGTTTTAGGATTAATCTTTAATAGGGAAAAAGAGATACCAAAAATAATTAATACCGACCAGGACCAGATTTTAAGTGATATTGTTGTAGAAATAAAAGGGGAAGTAAAGTATCCGGGTTTGTATCAAATTTCCGGTGAGTCAAGAATTTATGATTTAGTTCAGATAGCTGGCGGGTTTACTGCTGAAGCAGATCCGGATTCTGTCAATTTAGCAGCAAAGATAAAAGACGGCACTGTAATTTATGTTTCCGGCCGCAGAACTTATGAAAAAACAAAAATCTCACTCAACAACGCTTCTTTAGAAGAATTGATGACATTAACCGGAATCGGAGAAGTGAAAGCCAGAAACATTATTGATTATCGGGAAAAGGTCGGAAGGTTCAATGCTCTCGATGAACTTAAGAATGTACAAGGTATATCCGAAAATCTTTTTGAACAGATTAAAGAATACCTCTCTTTATAAAGTATTTCTTAATAATATCTTTCTGGTCGCTCTTTTTGTTCTTTTCTTTCTTTTATTATTAAACAATATCATAGCGTTTCTCCCTTTCGGCATTTTCGGATATTATCTCTTTCAAAAAAATAAAACTCTCTTTAAAGCGGCCTTGATTGTTATAACAATTATTTCCCTTCATTATTTGTTTTTAGAAATAACGGTAAAGCCAGATTTTGAAGCAAATTTTTCAGGAAAAGTAATAGCCTTAGAAAAGAAAGAAATTTACCAAAAACTTACTATAAAAAACGGGCATTTAAAATTGATAATTTATGATAATGATTTTTTAGAGATTACGGCGGGAGACATTATCGAAGGCAGAGGGACCGTCCTCGAAGCGAACCCCGCTAGAATCGAAGGTGGTTTTGATTATCAGCAGTATTTAAAAAGACGAAAGATTGTTAAGATTGTTCGATGCGAAGAAATGCAAATAATTGAAAGAAGCTTTTCTCTCCATCGTTTGAAATATTATTTTCAAGACTATTTGGAAAAGAATTTTCAAAAAGAAAGTCTTGTTTTCATAAAAGCAATGCTAATTGGAGATGATGATTCTTTCAGCGAAGAGTTTAAAGAGGCTGTTGCGAAAAACGGAATCTTGCACCTTTTTGCGGTCTCCGGATTACATATTATTATCTTTGTAGAAATTATCAACAAGATTCTACAATTTTTTAAATTGCGTGAGAATATAATTGATTATGCAATTTGCATCTTTTTATTTTATTATCTTATAATAACTGGATTTACTGCTTCTGTTTTAAGAGCCGCTTTAATGTATTATTTTTCACTAATTAATAAAAGACTGAAACTCGGATTTTCTTCGCTAGATGTCATTTCGTTTTGCTTTCTCTTACTTATCCTAATTAATCCCTATTATATGTATGATTATGGCTTTATCTTGAGTTTTCTTGCTTCGCTGGTAATTATCCTGCTTTCGCCTTTAATCGCAAATAAAGGCCATTTTCACCAAATCTTTCTGATTTCTTTTTTTGCTATGCTAGTTACACTTCCGGTGGTTATTAATCTTAATAATGATATCAATCTCTTAAGCCCGCTTACCAATGTTATCTTTATAGATTTAATTGAAGTGATTGTTTTACCGCTTTCTTTATTGGTATTTGTTTTTCCGTTTTTAGGCGGAGTTTATCGCTACTTGGTAATTGCTTTTAAAAAGGTTACGATTATTGTTGCGAAATACTTGTATCTTCCCCTAAGACTACCTTCTTTCAACATATTCAGCACGTTACTTTATTATTCTTTATTAGTTGCTTTCGGTTTGTTGTTTTATAAAAGAAAATATCGAAATCTCCTCTTGTTTACAAACCTTTTATTTATTCTTCTTTCCTCAAACCTAAATTGCTTTAAATTTAGTGGTGAAGTAAATTTTCTCGATCTTTATAACGGTGAAGCAATCTTAATACAACTTCCTTGCAATGATTGTACAGTTTTGATTGATACAGGGGACGGATCTAATAATGAAGTAACCAATTATT
The DNA here is from genome assembly GCA_012841865.1 of Acholeplasmataceae bacterium. Taxonomy (GTDB): domain Bacteria; phylum Bacillota_I; class Bacilli_A; order ML615J-28; family CAG-698; genus DTU067. The sequence goes on from DUTX01000144.1 coordinate 43,129, forward strand.
TAAAAAGAAAAGGCATAAAAAAATTAGATTATCTCTTTCTTACCCATAATCATAATGATCATAACGGTGAAGCAAATAGTATTGTGACTAATTTTCTTGTAAAGAAAATTGTTGTCAGTGCATATGATGATAGTGAGATCGGAAGCTTCGAGAACATTGAACGGGTCCAGGCGGGGGACAGGGTTAATTGCGGAAAGGTTACCTTCCATATTTTACATCCCGACAAAAACTATCAGGATGAAAATGATAAGAGCATTGTTATTTTTGCTCGTTTTGGAAATTACAACTTTTTATTCCTGGGAGATGTGAGTAGAAAAATTGAGGAAAAATTGTTGGCATATGATTTGGATGTTGATGTTGTTAAAATAGGGCATCATGGCAGTAAGAGTTCAACCAGTCCCGAGTTTATTACGAAAATAAAACCGCGATATGCGATTATTCAAACAGGAAGAAATGAAAAATTCGGTTTCCCACATTCTGAAACCATTATGACTTTAGAAAACAATGATATAATTATCTATCGAACCGATTATCACTATTCGATTAAATATCGCTTCCAAAAAAATGGAAGTATATTTGAAACTGTAGGGTAAATAATAATCTTGTCCATTAAGTGTTATTTTTTAATAACATTTGATGAGTATATATAGAAGGTGCCTTCGGGCACCTTTTCTTAGTGTGCTATGTAAAAACTAGAGCGTGAAAACCGCTTGTGGCTTTGGTAGTAGGAATCACTATAAGTTGGAGGCAAACTCCGAGCTCGACGAACAGAAAGTACCTACTTGATTTCTTTCTTGACAAACGATATTCGTTGTTTTATTATAATAACGGAGGGAAATTATGAAGTGTGAATTCTGTTTAAACGATATACCGGACAATTCAAAATTCTGTGCGTTTTGCGGTAGACCGACAGATATTCTTGGAGAGAAAAAAAAGGATACTGAAATTGCGACCACAGTCCAGCAGACTCCGATAAAAGATCCTCGGGTTTCTTATGCTTTAACGTTCGGAACGATTTCGCTTGTGCTTGGTTTTCTGCTTAGCGGTGGTTTCAGCATCATTGCGATTATGTTTGGGGTCATTGCCATTTTTAATGGCATAAAAATTATTAAAACTCCTGCTAAGAACAAAGCCGTCTTAGGTGCTACCTTTGGATTATTGGGTTTTATTTTTGGGGTTATTTCGCTTGCTCAAATGGGAATTATTATGCATACCTTTAATAATATTAATGAAAAATATGAAGAACAATTTGCACTGGTTTTACCAAAAAAAGAACCTGATGCTTTTGTATTTTACTTTGCACAAGACAAAGATCATTCTTTTAAAGTCAATCAATTTCATTATAAATTAAAAGAAGATGAATTTTATGCTGTGCTTGAATCTCAAGATTGGAATGAGCCGTATGAAACATCAAGCCTTGTTCCCAGTTTTATTGTCAGGGAATATGAGTTAGACACTATAGATAGTAATTTTGTTTTTATTTCAAATATTGAGGAAGGTTTTTTTGTTCCCGATTTGGAAGAACAAGAAGATTATGAATTTTCTATTATTATTATTGATGGTGAAAATCAAACCTTAACTATTTATGAAGTTTGGAAGTGAATATGGAACTAGCTAATATCTATTTATTTACAGGATCGGAAGCATATCTAATAAATAATCGAATTAAACGTATTGTCAATGAAACCAAGGCTGATGAATTTAATATCAGCATTTATGATGATGAGGAAGTAGGAATAAAAGAGGCGATCCGCGATGCGGCAACTCCTCCCTTTATGGCCGAAAAAAAGGTAATCATCATCAAAAACCCGCTTTTCCTAACAAACGAAAGAAACCTTGATCCTTTCGAAAACGAATCTCTATTAAGTTATTTAAATAACCCAGCACCTTCTACCGTTTTAATTATTAATGCTAATAATTTAAGGCTTGATGAAAGAAAAGCAGTTGTTAAAAAATTGAAAAAAGCCGCTCATGTTCAAGAGGTTAAGCAGCTTTCGGAAATCGAAATTGTCGGTTGGATTAAAAGACAATGTAATCTCAACAATGTCATTATTAAAGATGATGCGATTAAAACATTTCGACGCCTGGTTGGGTCTAATCTCCAAAACGCAAAAAATGAGTTAGATAAATTAATAAATTATGTTGGTCCTTCCGGAACGATTACTACGGAGAGTGTAGATAAAGTTTGTGTAAAAGAAATTTATAATGATGCATTTGCTTTAACAAATGCCATTGTTGAACAAGATAAACCGAAAATAATCAATCTTTATAATGAATTAATCAGCCTAGGTAATGATGTGCATTACCTATTCAGTCTGGTTTCTAAAAGCCTGAGAGAAATTCTCTTGGTGAGCATGATGTTACAAGCCGGCTATCGTCAGGCTGATGTTGCATCAAAAATGAAAATCAGCAGCGGAAGGGCTTATTATTTGGTTAAAAACTCCAGAAGCATGGATTTAAACAAAGTCAAAGAGTATGTTATAAAACTTGGCGATTTGGATTATAAAATTAAAAGCGGACAAATAGATATAAAACAGGGATTTGAATTCTTTTTATTCGGATTGTAAAAAAGCTCCTTTTACAGGAGCTTTTTACTTTTAATTCTTATGCAAGATTGACTAATTTTGAAAGTCGCGATTTGTTTCTACTAACAAAATTCTTATGGTAGATACCTTTGGCTAAACCTTTATCTAACTTTTTAAAAGCGCTTTGCAATGCCAATCTCGCTTCTTCAGAATTATTATTTTTTGCTGCTACTTCAACGCGTTTGATTGCACTTTTTACAGATGATTTAAAAGCAGCACTTTGAAGTCTTTTCTTTAGATTTGTACGATTACGTTTAGCCTGTTGTTTGATATTAGCCATATTTACCTCCAAATAATATACATCTTATTTTACCAGAGTTAGAAGAAAAAATCAAGAATTTTATATATTAATCTACTGGAAGCAATACCAGTCTGTAAAAATTTGGAAATCGTAAATAATTGGAAATTGTAAACAATATTTTAGAGGTGATTATATGAATCTAGAGAAATTTCAAATTCGGACCGATTTGGCTTTTGAAGCCTTGGATTTGAGAAAAACCACGTATTTGGAAGAAGTCGTTAATGAAGAATTCGAACAGGATAATCTTGTGATCAAAAGAACGGTGATTTCCGAAAATGTAGGAAGAGAAATCGGAAAGAAACCCGGATTATACTATGTCCTGGATACGAAAGCAATCAAAACTCATGACAATGACGATTTGAAAAAGTGTGAAAACGCACTGACTCAAATAATCAAAGAAGTACTGAGGGCGGAGAATATCACAGAAAAAAGCAGAGGGCTGGTTGTGGGACTCGGAAATATAAACGTAACCCCCGACTCCCTAGGGCCTGTTGTGATTGACAATGTTATTGTAACGAGACATATGTTTTTACTTAATCCCGAAGAGGTTTCTGAAGGAATCAGCGATGTCAGCGCGATTGCTCCCGGAGTTATGGGAAATACCGGTATCGAAACTTATGATATTATTGAAGCAGTTGTTAATAAGATTCAGGTTGATTATTTGCTGGTTGTTGATGCTCTTGCATCTAGGTCGCTTGCCAGAGTTAACAAGACGATTCAGGTAACAAATACTGGGATTTCTCCGGGTTCCGGAGTCGGAAACTCAAGAAAAGAAATAAGCAAAGAAACAATGAAGATCCCCGTTATCGCCATCGGTGTTCCTACTGTCGTTGATGCAGCCACGATTGCGAGTGACACAATCGATATGTTATTGCGTTATTTCAATCATAAAATTGAACATCACGATCGACCAAGCCAAAGCATCATTGTTGGTCCAGAAAAAATAGATTTTGATGAAGCAGAGCTTCCGGACGAACAATATCGTAAAGAATTTTTGGGAGAATTCGGACGCTTAAGTGAAGAAGAAAAGTTTCAACTCTTGGAGGAGGTACTTACCCCGAACGGCTATAATATGATGGTTACCCCTAAGGAAGTGGATATTGATATTGAAGACCTTTCCGAAGTAATCAGCGGTGCAATCGATAGAGCCTTACATACTATTGTCGATAATGGAATAATAACATAATGCATATATAATATTGATGGATAAAATTAAGTTTTTAATAATAATATTATTAGGTATATTCAGTGTGTTGTATAATTTCTCTCAAATCGGTTTCCCAAAATTTCCAGATGGGGTCATCTTAGTATTTCTTCAAGGTCAAATCGGTTCCGCAAGCGAAGAAACTTTATTAGGTATTATTTTTGATTATCTAATTAAATTTGCTTTTAATATTGATCTTAATGATATAAAAACATATTTCAGAATTTTTGGAGTTTAAAATGAGAAAATTGATTTATATATTTTTATTGGTTTGTTTTTTGATTTTTGGAATGAAAGTAGGTTCACCTGAACCTAAATCAGAAAGCGATCTTATTCATGAAAAAATTGAAGAATTTGAAAAGGAAATTGAAAAACCCAATAATCAATATCAACCTAAAAGCAAAGAAAATATTAATCCAAATTTGTCAAATAATCTTGCAAAGCAGGGGGAAAATATTATCAATAAAGGCTTTGATTTTTTGCTAGATACAATTAATTCGTTAATCCAAAGATAATGGTGCTTAGCACCATTCAGCCTGATGACAAAGTGCCTTTGCAAAACATTTAAACAAGGCACTTTTATTTTCGTCCCACATTAGTATTAAAAATACGCATAAATCGTTATAATACAAGGTTATATCATATGAAAA
>DUTX01000145.1 GCA_012841865.1 Acholeplasmataceae bacterium
ATCGGTGGCGGCATTATCGGAGCAACAATCTTACGCGAGTTATCCCGTTATTCTCTTAAACTTCTTTTGCTTGAAAAAGAAGGAGATTTAGCTCGAGGTGCCAGTGGTGCCAATGACGGTATGATTCATCCTGGAATCGACCTTAAGAAAAATAGTGTGAAAGCTAAATACTGTCTACCCGGGAATTTAATGTATGATAGACTTGCGGAAGAGTTGGATTTTCCTTTTGAAAGAATCGGCCAATATATTCTTTTTGGCTCTTTTAAAGATCGAATTTTAAGTTCTTATCTCTTATATAAAGCAAGACAACTTAATATTCCAAAAGTTAGAATTATTTCCGAAAAAGAAATAGCGGAAATTGAACCTGAAGTAAAGTCTTGGGCAAAAGGTGCAGTTGAAATTAAGTGCACAGGAATCGTTTCACCTTATGAAACGGTTATTGCTTTTGCGGAAAATGCGATTTCTAACGGAGCTGAAGTAGCATTAGAGACTTCTTGTCTAGGTTTTATCTTAAATGAAGGAAGAATTGAAGCGGTTAAAACCAATCGTGGTTTGGTAAAAGGAAAGGTCATTATCAATGCGGCGGGGGTATACGCTGATGAAATTGCCGCCATGGCGAATGATAAGTATTTTTCCATTCATCCCCGTAAAGGAACGGATTTGATCTTTGACAGTAAAATAAAACCGCTTGTTAACACCATCATTTCTCGGTTTCCAAAAGCTTCCCAAAGACATTCTCAAACCAAAGGCGGGGCGATTATTTCCACGGTCGACGGCAATGTCTTAGTCGGCCCAGATGCGGTGGAAGTCTTTTCTAAAGATGATGTCGGAACAACAACGGATTCAATTGAACGTGTTTTTAATAAACATGTTCAGGTGCTGCCGAAGTTAAAGAAAAAAGATATTATTGCATATTTTTCTGGTTTGCGGGCAGCTACATATGAAGAGGACTTTTTGATTGAAAGAAGCAAAAAAATAGAAAATCTAATCCATGTTGCCGGAATTCAGTCTCCGGGACTTACAGCCGCTCCCGCAATCGCTTTGGATGTTACAAAAATGGCACTTTCAATGTTTAACGATGTGCAAACGAAAGCTGATTTTAACCCTTACCGAAAAAGAATTAAGAGATTAAAAGAACTTCCGCTTGTAGAAAGACAGAAGTTGATTGCAGAAAATCCTGAATATGGAAAAATTATCTGCCGCTGTGAAGAGGTGAGTCTCGGTGAAATCAAAGCTGTGCTTAAGAGACAACTTCCAGCCAAAACTATCGATGCCATAAAAAGAAGGATTAGAGCGGGCATGGGGCGTTGTCAGGGCGGTTTCTGCATGCCACTTATACTAAAGATTATTGCGGAAGAATTGCAGCTTGATCCGCTTGCAATCAGTAAACATGGATATAATTCCGAAATCTGTCTTTTTAAAACAAAAACCGGGGGTGAGGGTGAATGAACTATGATTGTATAATTATTGGTGGCGGTCCCGCAGGACTTGCTGCTGCTTTAGAAGCTACCCGGAAGAAGCTTCGGGTTCTCGTTGTCGAAAGGGAAGCGAAGACCGGCGGTATCCTCAAACAATGTATTCATGACGGTTTCGGAGTTGTTAGATTTCAAGAAAAATTATCCGGGCCCGAATATGCCTGGCGTTTTATTAATGAAGTTAGAAATACAGATGCTGAAATCAAAACCTTTGCTTTTGTATCTAAGATAGAAAAGCTGAAAGATGGATATTTGGTTAAGGTTGTGGATCAAGAAGGTGTTCATGATTACACAACCAAAAATGTGATTCTGGCAACAGGGTGCCGGGAACGGACTAGAAATCAGATCTTTATTCCCGGAACGCGTCCTGCCGGAATTTATACCGCGGGTTCTGCTCAATATCTGGTCAATCGACTCGGAATTTCCCCCGGTAAAAAGATTGTTATTTTAGGTTCCGGAGACATTGGTCTGATTATGGCAAGAAGGCTGACCTTAGAAGGTGCTGAGGTAATCGGTGTTTATGAGATTAAAAATACTCCGAGCGGACTATCGCGAAATATTATGCAATGTTTGCATGATTTCAATATCCCCCTCCATCTTTCACGGACTGTTACAAATATTTTTGGTCGCGACCGTATCGAAGCTGTTGGGATCAGTAAGGTTGACGAAAGGATGAATATCATTCCCGGAACCGAAGAAATAATTGAATGCGATACTTTAATCTTAGCGGTCGGGTTGATTCCGGAAAACGAACTCGGAGAAAATATAGGACTTAATATCGATGTAAAAACAAAAGGTCCGATTGTCGATCAAAATATGATGACGAATCTTCCCGGAGTATTTGCGGTTGGAAATTGCTTGCATGTCAATGACTTGGTTGATTATGTCAGTGAAAGTGCAGAGATTGCTGCTAAAGCTTTAGAGACAAAATATCCGGAAAGAAAACTGGTAAAGATTGAAATCTCTCCGGAAATTATGTATTTGGTTCCGCAACTCTTGAATTTAAATGGAGATCTCAATGATTTAAAGTTTTATTTTCGTTCCCAAGACATTTATGAAAATTGCAAACTGATTTTAAACATTGACGGTAAAGATTTGTGGTCAAAGAAATTTACTAAACTACTTCCCCCAGAAATGCAAAGACTCAAACTTTCTTTGGGTAATTATTCCCTTAATGAAAATTCTAAAATTTTTTTTCGAATTGAGGTGAACTCATGAGTGAAGAACTAATCTGTATTGTTTGTCCGAACAGTTGTCGTTTGCGTGTAAAAATGGAAGCCGGAGAATTACAAGTAAAAGGTGCTAAATGTAAGCGCGGTATTGGTTTTGCAAAAACCGAAATAAAAAATCCGAAAAGGGTCCTTTGTACAACGGTCAAAACTGCATTTTCGGATTATCCCTTACTTAGTGTTCGCACTTCCGGAGAAATTCCTAAAGACTTGCTTCAAGCAACAATGAAAGAGTTAAAATCTTTTGTTTTAACCGAAAAGGTTAAAATTGGTGAAGTTTTAATCGAAAATATTCTTGATACCGGTTGCGCTATCATCGCTACCGATGAAATTGAATAATATATCAGGAGGTAATATGAAACCATACAAAGGCTTTATGCCAAAATACTATGAGGAAGTTCCCCCGAAAAATTCTTATCGTTCAATTTTAAAATGGGGAGATCCGGCTTATAATAAGCTTCCCAATGAAAACTTATACAAATTGATTAAAGAAACCTTTGACTTAAAAGATGAAGATTTTAAGGATTATCATGAACTTGGTTTGGAAGAAGTCAAATTTTCAAAACCGATTACATTAACAGATTCGCAACTGGAGTTTTTTAAATCTGTGGTCGGGGAAGAAAATGTAAAAACGGATGATTATAGCCGGCTTTCGGTTGCTTACGGAAAGACGATGTATGATTTACTGCGACTTCGCAAAGGAATAGTGGAAAATGTTCCCGATGCCGTGCTTTATCCAAGGAATAAAGAAGAGATTGAAAAAATAGTTGTTTACTGCAACCAAGAATTAATTCCGCTTTATGTTTTTGGCGGTGGCAGTACCGTCACCCGCGGCGTGGAATGTATGAAGGGTGGAATCTCCCTTGATATTAAGAAACATTTTAATAAAGTTGTCGAATTAAATGAAATTGACCAAACGATAACGGTTGAATCCGGAATCAGTGGGCCCCAACTTGAAGAATATTTAAATAACGCTCCGAAATATTTTGGTGCGAAAGAGCGTTATACTTGCGGACATCTACCCCAATCTTTTGAATATTCAGTAGTTGGTGGTTGGGTTGTAACTCGGGGAGCCGGCCAAAATTCGACTTATTATGGAAAAATCGAAGACTTGATTTTAGGTCAAACCTATGCGACACCCATCGGAGTAATCGAGACCGATTCCTATCCGGCTAAAGCAACCGGACCTTCGATCGACCAAATTATGATCGGAAGCGAAGGGTGTTTTGGCGTTTTAACGCATGTTACTTTAAAAATCTTTAAATACCGTCCCGAAAACCATCTCTATTTCGGATTTATGTTTAAGGATTGGGAATCTGCCCAAAAGGCAGCGAGAGAAGTATTACAATCGGAAAGCGGAAAACCTTCGGTCTTTAGAATCTCCGATCCGGAAGAAACGGAAATTGCGATGCGTCTTTACCGAATTCAAGAAACACCGCTTAACACCTATTTAAAATTAAGAGGATACCGAGAAGGTAAAAAGTGTTTGATGCTTGGGTTTACCGATGGCGAACGCGGATATTGTAAGAATGTTTATAAAAATGTTAAGAAGATTTGTAAACGAAACGGCGGTCTTTGGCTGACCGGTTTTCCAGCAAAAGCTTGGGAGAAAGGACGCTTTACCGATCCTTATCTTCGTGATACGCTCCAGGATTTCGGAATCATGATTGATACGCTTGAGTGTACCGTCAATTGGAGCAACATGAATCAAGTATATCAAGAAGTTCGCGCCTTCTGCAAAAGCCGGCCAAATACAATTTGCATGTCGCACATCTCCCATGTCTATCCTCAAGGAGCGAATTTATACTTTATCTTTATTGCGAGGATGACCGAACTGGAAGAATTTAGAGTTTACCACAGCGGAATCTTGGATGCCATCCAAAAAGCAGGGGCGACAATGAGTCATCATCACGGCATCGGCAAAATGTTTGCTCCGTGGCTCCAAGGACAAATCGGCAAGAACCAGCTCGAAATTTTTAAAGCCTTGAAAAATCATTTTGACCCGAATAATATTATGAATCCGGGCGGAACCCTTGGGCTTGATTTAACTGACGAGGAAATGCGCTTTGCTCGCAAACCTTGGTAAAATAATATGAATTATTTCTCTCTTTTCTCAATATGATATATTGAATAAGAAAAGAGGAGTTGATGATAAATGCATTTTTGTCCTCCGGGAACCTTCGTTTATTCAGTGCGTTTCGGCGATACGCTCTGGAAGTTGGCCGACCGTTATAATACAACGGTAGAAGATATAATTGATTTAAACCCGGGCATTGATCCCGATAATCTGGCGGTCGGCCAACAATTATGCCTCCCATTGGTTGAAGACAAAATCGATGTTTTTGATGACCTTGATCCTGTTATTTCGCTCAATAATGAACTACGCTTGCTTTGGAGCGAACATGGCAGTTGGACTGAGCGTGTAATTGTCAGTTTGGTTTTTGATTTACCGATTGTTCAAGCAGCAACGGAAAGACTGCTTAGGAATCCGCTAGATTTTGCGGAAGTGTTAGATGTCTATTATGGCCGTGATTTTGCGGAAATGTTTAAGACCCTTCTTACTGAGCATCTCCAAATCGCTGCAGAAATGGTCAAAGCAGCAAAAGCAAACGACAATCAAAAGTTTACCGAGCTCAACCGTGACTGGTTCCAAAATGCCGATAATATTGCTAGATTACTTTCAGAAAACAATCCTTTCTGGAATCAAGACGAATGGCGTGATTTGCTCTACACTCATTTGGAAATGGTAAAGAGTATCGCTACTAATCTCCTGACTGGCTCTTTCAGTGAGTTTTCGAATTTGATTGACGAATATGAAATGCAAATCCTAGCAATGGCGGATTATATGCTTGAAGGCATTATGCGGCAGTTCCCTGAAGATTTTGATGACGAAGATGATTTTGTTGATTTTGAAGAATAAAAGCAGTCAAACTGCTTTTTTTATTGTATAATAAACTTAGACATTTGAATAATAAGATTGAATTTAGAAGATTATTATTTGAATTAAATAAAAAAGAAAGGATTAATATGATTTATCGTAATATTACAGACTTAATCGGTAATACACCGGTTTTGGAATTAGATGGACTTTATATCAAACTTGAAGGTTTTAATCCGGGGGGTTCGGTTAAGGATCGCCCCGCTAAATGGATGCTTGAAGGCTTGGAAAAACGAGGTGAGTTAAAACCGGGAGCGACGATTGTTGAACCGACCAGCGGCAACACTGGGATATCGTTAGCGATGATTGGGGTTGCGAAAGGGTATCGGGTAGTACTTGTGATGCCTGAGACTATGAGCGTCGAACGTCAGGCCTTAATCAGGGCTTACGGAGCGGAAATTATTCTTACCGACGGTAAACTGGGAATGGCAGGAGCAATCAAAGAGGCGGAAAGAATGGTTGCGGAAGAAGGTTGCGTGATGCCGATGCAATTCGATAATCCCGACAATGTTTTTTCTCATAAAGAAGGGACGGCTCAAGAAATCTTAAAAGCTTTTCCAAAACTGGATTATTTTGTTTCCGGAATCGGAACCGGTGGCACAATTACCGGCGTCTCTAAGGTTATTAAAAAAGTATATGAGAATGTAAAAGTAATCGGCGTGGAACCGGCAGAATCACCGATAATCTCCAAGGGAATTAAAGGGAGCCACGGAATTCAAGGAATCGGGGCCGGCTTTGTCCCCTCAATCTTAGATCTTTCTTTGGTTGATGAGATTATCACAATCGAGACTGAGGTAGCTCGGGCGGAAACCAAGAGGCTTTCTGAAAAAGGGGTCTTTGTCGGAATCTCTTCCGGAGCTGCAATTGCTGTTGGTTATGAATTATTGAAAAAACACGGCAAAGATAAAAAAATATTAGTTATTGCTCCTGACGGCGGAAATAAGTATTTAAGCACAGGCGTTTTTGAGTAAAAATTAAAAAAATGCTAAAAAACCTTGCTTAATGACATTGGAACAAGTAAAATATAATTGTCCATTGAATTAGGCGGTGTTTAATGAATAATGTTATAAAAGAAAAATTAAAGGATTCTTTTCAGAGTATTTTGCCTGTTGCCGGTATTATTTTTGTTATCAGCTTGATTTTTAATCTTGACGGCAGGAATTTAATTGAATTCGGAATTGGCACTATCTTTTTAATTGCCGGATTTATTATGTTTAATATTGGTGCTGAAAATTCAATGATGGTAATATCTGAGAAAATCGGCTCTTTTATCGCAAAGAGAAGATCTTTGACTTTATTGATTGCGATTGCCTTTATCATTGGGTTTTTAATCACGGTTGCGGAACCGGATTTATGGGTTCTTGCGGAACAATTTACAGCTGTTAAACCACTAATTTTAATCGGGTCTGTTGCCTTTGGGGTCGGTTTATTTTTAGTAATTGCCTTATTGAGAATAGTATTTAAAATTAAAATGTCGACATTGCTAATCATTTCCTATGGGTTAGTTTTTTTGGTCGGCATTTTTATTGATTCTTCTTTTGTTCAAGTTGCTTTTGACTCCGGTGGTGTAACAACGGGGCCGATTACCGTACCTTTTATACTAGCTTTGGGCTACGGTCTTTCTTTAGGCAGAGGCGATAAAGAAGCGGACGAAAACAGTTTCGGACTGGTGGGCATCTGTTCAATCGGACCGATTCTTGCTGTCTCAATCCTTGCGCTTTTTTCTGAAGCTACCGTTGATCATACTTCGGAAATCTTAAGTCTCGGGGAATATATTCTTCGTTATCTCTTTGAACTCTTAATTGCTTTAGTGCCCTTTATTTTGTTTTTTGTTATATTTCAAATCTTTGTTTTTAAATTAAACAAAAAGAGAGTAATTAAAATTTTAATTGGATTTTTACTTACCTATCTCGGTTTGGTTTTATTTTTAGTCGGAGCAAATTTTGGCTATTTACCGATTGGAGAGTTTTTGGGGAGAAAAATTGCTTTATTAGACAATAATTGGCTCTTGATTATTGTCGGTATGTTTTTTGGGTTTGCGATTGTTGTTGCGGAACCGGCAGTGACGGTTCTCACTCATCAAGTGGAAGATGTAACGAGCGGTACGATACCGAGAAGAATTATGAATATTTCGCTTTCAATCGGAGTCAGCATTGCCGTCGGTCTTGCTTGTTTAAGGGTTCTATATGAAATCAGTATTTGGTGGATACTTGTTCCCGACTATTTATTTGCATTAGTAATTTCGCTTTTTGTGCGCGGACTTTTTACCTCCATCGCTTTTGATTCCGGAGGTTCCGCCTCTGGAGCTATGACCGCAACTTTTTTGGTTCCCTTTGCTATCGGCGCTGCCCGTGCTTTGGAACACGACGAATTAAAATATGCTTTCGGTTTGGTTGCCTTTGTGGCTTTAGCACCTTTGCTGACAATTCAAATTTTGGGTTTGATTTATAAGTTGAAGGAACAAAAAGTTTCCAAAGACAAACAAGCGGACGAAATCATCGATCTGAATGAGGTGAAAAATGAAACTCCTGGTAATAATCATCAATCGTGAATTTGCGGAAAAATATACCAATATTTTAAACAAAGAGAGCGACAAATTCCAATTTGTGCTCTTGGGTCAAGGAACTGCCAGTTCGGAAATATTGGATTATTTTGGCTTGGCAAGAAAAGACAAGGCAGTAATCATTTGCCTTTTAACAGAAGCAGAAACACCCACAGTATTAGACCTGCTTAATAATGAAAAAGAATTTCACCGGCCCGGTGGTGCCGTTGCTTTTACAGTCAAATTAACGAATATCAATAAGCATTGCTTTGATCTGGTCAAATCACTTTCTAATAAATTGGAGAATAACAATGAATGAGTATAGAGTAATCCTTGCTATCAGCAACCATGGCTATTCGGAAGAAATCATGGAAACCGCCAAATCCGCCGGCGCTAAGGGGGGGACGATTCTAAGGGGCAGAAGTTCCGCAATCCATGAAGAAACCAAATTTTTCGGGATCACCATTCATCCGGAAAAAGATATTCTACTGATTGTAACCCCCTTAAAAGAGATGGAGAAAATCATGGGCGCAATCAGCAATCATCACGGCATCGGAACTGAAGCCCATACGCTTTGTTTCAGTATCAAAATTGAGAATCTGATTGGTTTTAATTTTGAAAGATAATAAAAAGTGAGTCTTTTCTTATTAAGACTCACTTTTTATTGTAAACAATCAACAATAGCAACTTGGTCTTGACTTTATTGTTAAAGTAATTTACAATGTTAGATAAATTTTAAAATTTAAGAAATGAGGAAGATGAAGATGAAACTTGTCAAGACAATCTGGGATGAAAATGATAAATTTTTAAGTCAACCGGATCCTTATATCATAGAAGCTGAGGGCAAATTTTATATTTATGCTACAAACAGTAGAGGAGTTGCTTGTTATCAATCTGATAAACTTGGTGATTTTATTTATCAAGGATTAGTGCTTCAAGTTAAAGGTGAAAAAGAATTTTGGGCTCCTTCTGTAATTAAAATCGCCTCTAACTATTATATGTATTATTCAAGCATTTCTGAGGACTGCAATGATTTGCATCAACAGAGAATAAAAGTTGCGGTAGCAACAAATCCTTTAGGACCCTTTAAATATGTCTGCGATTTGCTTCCCCCCTTCAGCATAGATCCCCATGTGGTTATAGCCAAAAATGAATTATATATTTTTTACTCAATTAATGATTATGAAGCCCAAAGAGCCGGAACTTATATAGTTTTGGATAAGATGCTTGATCCTTTTCGGGTGGAAGGTAAGCCGGTGCCGGTTGTAAGGCCGACATTGGATGAAGAAATATTTGCATTCGATCGCTACAAACAAGGACAGCATTGGCATACGATCGAAGGTGCATTTTATTTAAATGTTGATGACTATCATTACCTAATGTATAGCGGGGGTTCCTATGGGAATGATTCTTATTTTATCGGGTATAGTTATGCTGTCGGCACTGTTAATGATTTGCGGGAACTAAATTTTCAAAAATATCCGAATGAAAACACCTATTTTCCTTTGTTGAAAAATGATGATTATTCCGAAGGGATGGGACATAATAGCGTTATCAAAACAAACGAAAAATACTATATTGTCTATCATGGACGTGATTATGGCTTGAACAACCCTAATTATGATACCAGAACCGCAAGAATAGCGGAATTGATCTTCAACAAAGATAAAATAACAGTTAAAAAATTTGGATAAATTAAAAGGTGAAGCAATGTTTGAATCATTACTTCACCTTTTTTAGAGAGGACTTTAAACTATTCTTATGCTATTTCTACTAGCACTTGAAATTCTTTTTTGTTGTTTTGATAAGGAATGATATTTCCTTGGATCTCTTTACCGTCTACAAAGATCCGTTTCTTTTCACCCTTCTTGACAGTAATATGATATTTAACCCCACGGAAAACTCTGGTTGCTTCATAATCTGTGATTTCTTGTGGTAAGGAGGGAGCTATTTTTAAGCCCTCATATTCGGGAATGATGCCTAAGATGCCTTGCGTTGCTGCAACAAACATCCAAGAAGCGGTGCCTGTCAGCCAACTGTTTTTAGCTTCTCCGTAATTTAGAGCCGCTCTTCCCGCTATCATTTGACTGTAAACATAGGGTTCAGTGCGGTGAATCTCACTTTTGTTCTCTAAATAGGATGGATTGCTCTTTTTATATATATTGAAGGCTTCATCTTTATTTCCAACCAGCGTGTTAGCAATAATGACCCAAGGGTTATTGTGACAGAAAACAGCGCCGTTTTCTTTATAACCCGGCGGATAACTGGAAATTTCACCGAGATTTAAGTAATATTTGCTGTATGGCGGCCAAACAAGTTCCACGCCATAATCATTCTCAAGATATTTTCCAACTGATTTGAGCGCTTTTTCCGCATATCCTTCCTCGATACCAATACCTGCCATAACGCAGAAACCTTGGGGCTCGATATAGATTTTGCCTTCTTCGCAATCCATGCTTCCGACTTTTTGGCCGTAAGCATCATAAGCCCGCAGGAAATGTTCTCCGTCCCAACCATGTTCAAGGACGGCTTTTTCCATTTTCTGAACTTCACCAAGAACATAAACTGCCTCTTCCTGGTCTCCGTAAAGTTTACAAAGTTCAGCATACTCTTTTCCGTACTTGACGAACATTCCGGCGATAAAGACGCTTTCCGCAATCCCACTTTCAAAATTGGCTGCGGTTTGGAAACTCTCGCCCGGCTCGGTGCTGAAACAATTTAAATTCAAGGTATCATTCCAGTCCGCCCTCCCGATTAAAGGAAGCCCATGCGGACCTTTGTTTTTGATAGTATAGTTGATGCTCCGTCTTAAGTGTTCAAAGAGCTTTACTTCGGTTCCGGGAACATTATTGAAGGGAACCAACTCTTCTAAAATTTTATCATCTCCGGTTTCTTTAATATAAGCTGAAGTCGCTGCAACCAGCCAGAGCGGATCATCGTTAAAACCGCCACCGATATCAGCATTTCCTCTTTTTGTCAGCGGTTGATATTGATGGTAAGTGCTTCCGTCTTCAAATTGGATTGCTGCAAGGTCAAGGATTCTTTCCTTCGTCCGCTCGGGAATTAAATGGACGAAGCCCAGCAAATCTTGACAACTGTCCCGAAAACCCATACCTCTTCCCGTTCCGCTTTCAAAGTAACTTGCGGAGCGACTCATATTGAAGGTGACCATATTTTGGTATTGGTTCCAAATATTGACTGTTCGGTCAAAATGTTGGTTTCCGCTTTTGATTTGAAAACGACTTAATAATTGAACCCAATATTCTTTGAGTTCCGTCAAAGCTTGCTCGACAGAATCAGTAGAAGAAAAACGTGCAATTAATTCTTTTGCTCGATCCTTATTGATTATCCCTGAACTTTCCCATTTTTCAGCCTCGGGATTTTCTATATAACCAATGATGAAAACAAAAGTTTTCTTTTCTCCCGGTTCTAAGGAAAGATCGATTCTATGACTGGCAATCGGTGCCCAACCGCTGGCCATGCTGTTATTGCTTTTTCCTGAAAGGACGGTTTTTGGATTGCTCCAGGAATGGAATTGGCCTAAAAAGGCATCGCGGTCGGTATCGAAACCGGATATTTTAGAATTCACATGGTAAAAAGCATAATGATTTCGCCGCTCTCGATATTCAGTTTTATGATAAATAGTGCTTCCTGCGACTTCGACTTCTCCGATGCTATAGTTTCTTTGGAAATTGGTACCATCGTCAATCGCGTCCCAAAGGCACCACTCAATGGCGCTGTAGAGTTGGATCTCCTTAGGCTTGTCGCTTTTATTCCACAATTCCAGGCGGTTTATCTCGCAATTTGCTTTTAAAGGAACAAAACAAGTAAGTTCAGAACTAAGCTTGTTTTTTTCTGCTTCAAAAAGAGAATACCCTAGTCCATGCCGACAGAGATAATGATCGAGGGAGGTAGCAGTCGGCATAAAGCCGGGATTCCAGACCTTATCGCCGTCTTTAAAATAATAATAGCGACCGCCGAAGTCGACAGGAACATTATTATAGCGAAAGCGCATAATGCGTCGTAATTTAGCGTCCTTATAAAAATTGTAGCCCCCGGCTGTATTGGAAATCAACCCGAAGAAACCATCATTGCCGAGGTAATTGATCCAGGGCAAGGGCGTTTTTGGTGTTTCTATCACATACTCATAGTTTTGGTCATCAAAATATCCAAATTTCATCAATAACACCTCTTTATACATTCTCAAACGTTTTCGAAAAACCGATATTATTATATACTTAAATGCCAAAAAAATCAATTTAAATTTGGTTTTTTGTTTTTAAAATGCTGATTTTACCAAAAAAAAGCTTAAAAGTTGAACAAAAATTGAAAAAGCACTTGACACACTGGAAAAAAATGTATAAAATGAGGTCAGAAAACGATTTAGTAAATTTGACTAGCAAGATTTGAGGTATTAAATGGTAAAAATTAAAGATATCGCAAAAAAATGCGGAGTATCTGTTTCAACAGTAAGTAAAGCATTGGCCGATTATCCTGACATTAATGAGAACACTGTAAAATACATTCGTGAAGTTGCCAGAAACATGGGCTATCTGCCGAATGCTGCAGCAAGAGCACTCAGGACAAATCGCTCGTATAATATTGGTGTCCTTTTTATTGATAAAACCAGTTCCGGTCTCCGCCATGAGTTCTTTTCCGGAATCTTAAACAGCGTGAAAGTTGGAGCAGAAAGCCGCGGTTATGATATCACTTTTACAAGCAAAAATATCGGCAATTTAGAGATGACTTATTATGAACATGCAAAGTACAGAAATTGTGACGGAGTTATTATCGCATCGATTGATTTTGCAGATCAGGATGTAATAAAGCTTGTAGAAAGCGAAGTTCCAACCGTTACAATCGACCATATCTATAATAATCGGACTGCAATCCTTTCTGATAATGTAAGGAGCATGCAGGAGTTAGTGGAGTATATCGTCGCCCAAGGGCATCGGAAGATTGCCTTTATCCATGGTGAAGATACTTATGTTACACAACAACGCTTAGCAAGTTTTAGAAAAGTATGTCTCAAACAGGGATTAGATATTCCTGAAGAATATATTAAAGAAGGAATTTACCATGATCCGCGCTCAAGCGCTTTGATGACGCGGGAATTACTTGCTTTAAAGAACCGACCCTCTTGTATACTTTACCCCGATGATTTTTCCTTCATCGGCGGTATGAATGAAATTGAAAGACAAGGTTTATCGATACCGGATGATATCAGCGTAGTTGGTTATGACGGCATTTTGTTATCCCAGGTTTTAAGGCCACGCCTTACCACCTACCGGCAGAATGTTGAAGAAATCGGAAAAACGGCTGCTGATAAATTAATCGACATGATTGAAAATCCGAAACTATTTATACCGGAACAAATTGTCATTCCGGGCGAAGTAATTATAGGCGATACTGTAAAGAAAATATAGAGGAGGGAAAAATGAAA
>DUTX01000146.1 GCA_012841865.1 Acholeplasmataceae bacterium
GACCAATGTAATACATTCATTTAAGGTGTTTTTCGCTTCCGCAACCATCTTTTGGTCGATGTAAAGCTTGGTCATATTACTTAAGGTGAGGGCTTTTAAGTTATCATTCGGATAATTATTTAAAATGGCTTTTAAGTTCATCAAAGCTTTTTCTTTTTGATTCAGCTCCGCATAAATATAAGCCATTTCCAAATACCAGCGATTAACCTCATCGATATTATCTAAATCGATGACTTTGCTTTTCATAAAGGCATAACGATAAGCACTCTTGTAATTCTTCTTCTGGATCAAAATATAAATCGCACGTTCCAAAAAGGAAATATAAATCTTCTTAAAAACAATGCTGTCAATATTATTAATATTCTTGATACAAATATTTAAAGCATCATCGAAAAGATTCTCATTAATATAAATGTCGATAATCAAGATATCGGATAAATAGAGATACTCTTGATTCATTTCGATGATGCATTGGTTTTTCAAATCGACGATTGTTTTGAAGTCCGCTAGAGTAAGATCCTTTTTGGTCAACTCATAATACACTTCTTTAATATTCATCGTTTCTACCTTCCCAATCAATTTCTGAATTTATTATACCATAAGCATTGAAAATTTAAAACCCTTTTTCCAAAACACGGAAAAAGGGTGTTTTTCAAAAAACAAATAATTTAATAAATAACGCCTTCCAATTGATAGTGCAAATCTTTTAGCTCTTCATCGGTTAAACTGTTTAAATCAATATTTTTATCGATTTTATGTTTTTCAATCAGAGCCTGGTTGCCTTCTGATGCCATCATTTCTTTAATTTCTGCAATCACATCTTCCTTCGGCAATACTCTGGTTCCCATTAGCTCAATCCAATGGATTCTCTCAATTTCCGATTCAAGATTGTCATAAAACATATCGAGATAAATTTCAATAATTTCTTCTAAATCATCGTTACAAATGTATTTAACTACGATCTCATACTGCAAATCTTCTGTTAACGAATTCCATTCATTTTTTACATCCTTAAAAGAAGCTTGTAGAGCTCCGGTGTAATCAAAATCATCCAAATCAAACTCATAACACAAATCATCAAAATAAAAGTCAATAAAGTCATCAACACCAGTAAGACCGTCCACGTCAAACAACAAATCAATTTTCTCTTCGATCTCCATTTTTGAGAATAGATACATTACTTGTTGTAATTTGATGCTTTGTTCGCGTTCTGCGTCAGTCAAATCAAGAAGATTAAACATTATTAATTTCTCCTCAAAAATATTTTTCTGACATAATTATACCATTTTTTAAAATATTTCAAATAGTTTCATCTTAAAATCTATTTAGATTTTTTTCGAAATAGATATTGATTTAATCAAAATATAAACATATAATATAATCAAGAACATAAACAGAGGTAAAAATGGATAGCAATAATATTTTTTCTGCTTTAGCAGATCCGGTCAGGCGAGAAATTCTAAACTTATTAAAGAAAGGAAAACTCTCCGCCGGTGAAATTTCCAGAAACTTCAATCTATCCCGGGCGACAACATCATATCATTTAAGCAAGCTTAAAGAAGCAGGTCTAATTCGGGAAAATAAGTATAAGAACTTTATTTATTATGAACTCAATATGTCGATATTAGAGGAATTGATCATCTGGGTTAAAGAGTTTAAAAAGGAGAAAATTTATGAAAAACAAAAAACATTTTAACTTAAGTCTCATTTTGTTAGCGCTTGCTTTTCTGATTATTCTCGTTAGTTTGGTATTTATGCCGGAACGAGTTCCAATCCATTATGATTTTGAAGGAAATATTGATAATTATGGCAGCAAATATGTCTATTTAGCCATCCCGGGGTCCGCTCTTCTTGTCTGGATATTCCTTCATCTAATTGCAAGATTTGCTTATAAAGAAAAACCTGAAAATCAAAAGCTGATCTATCTTACTTCAGCTTGTGTGAATTTTGTTTTCATCATTTTAGAAATTATTTTTGTTGCATTGGCTTTTGTAAAGGGAGATAAAAAACCGATTGATAACATCATTTATCCAATTTTAAATGTGGCACTGGGAATCTCCTTCATCATAATTGGAAATTTCCTGCCCAAACTAACAAAAAATAAACTAATCGGCTTAAGAACACCCTGGAGTTTGTACAATGATAATACTTGGAACATATCACAAAGGTACGGTGGTTACATCCTTGTCGGGATTGGTTTCATTTTAATAATCGCAACCATCTTTGTCTCAGGTATCTATAATTTCATTGTTTTATTAAGCTGCTTATTCCTGATGACTGTCTTAGCTTTATTGTTTTCCTATCTTGTTTATAAAAAAGAAAAAGCTAAAGAAACAGAATAACAAAAACCACACCTTGCCCTCGATGTGGTTTTTTTTTTTATCCTAAATTTTTGGAAAGACGGAGGTAATATGGATGATAACCCATCTTTTCAAATAGAGCCAGTTTAGATTTGTTGTTTGTATAAGTATGGAGATCTAATCTTTTGATTCCTTTTTTACGTGCATCTTCTTCTAAGAGTTCAAGTGCTTCCTTTTCATAACCTTCCGATATCAAAATATCATTGATATATCCATAAACATTATTCAGTGCTCCGTACCAGATAGTACCGATTATCTTTCCATTTTTGGTAATATTATATAAATATTGACCGGGTGTGTTCATTCCTTCAGGAAGCATCTCCGTAAACAAATGTTCCGCCATCTGACTGGCTTCACCTTTGTTATAAACTCCGCTTTCAAGATAATCTTTACTGATTCGTTGAAGCGCATCTTTTCGGTAATTTTGAAAAGATTTCAGGTCCATGTTTTCAAGTTTAAACATTAAATCACCTTTCTTAATATTGTTACTAATATAAGTTATTACAGTTTATTAAAAAGATTTACATATTTTTATTAATGATAAAAAAAGGAAAAATTAGCTTGTCAATTTTTCCTTTTTTCTTATTTCCATTTATGTAATTGCCCGTTTTTTAAGGTATAAATAATTTCAAACTTTTCCGCAAAACTCAGATTATGCGTAACCGTAATAACAGTAACTCCGTTTTCGTTTAATTTTTTTAACATTTTAAACAATTGTTCGGCATTTTCAGCATCTAAGTTTCCGGTGGGTTCATCAGCAAGTAACAAATCCGGTTTATTAATCATTGCCCGGGCAATCGCAACACGCTGTTGTTCACCACCTGATAAAAACTTTGCCTTTTTGTTAAGAAGAAATCTGATTCCAAGTAGTTTAGTAATTTCTTCGAGATTATGGTTTTTATTTTTACTAAAAACCGTCGGTAAAAGGATATTTTCATTGACCGTATATTCAGGAATCAGATTATATTCTTGAAAAATAACGCCGATATGAGAATTCCTAAAAATAGCAAGTTGGTTATCGGACATTTTATCTAAGTTGATATTATCATAGGTATAATACCCCCTTGTCGGTCGATCGATTGTGGAAAGGATGTTAATTAAAGTTGATTTGCCGCTGCCAGATTTGCCGGTTATTGCAATGAAATCTCCTTTGTTGATATCTAAAGAAAGATTATTTAAGACAAAAGTTTGTTCATCGTCATAACTTTTATAAATATTACTTAATCTATACATAGCTCCCCCTAATTAATAATATGCTTATATTTTATTGATTGAACAGAAATTAAGGTCTGGATAATTGGTAAAAAGACCATTGTCAGTAAAACAATAACAAGCAATTCCGGCTTTGTCCAAGCAAAGACTAGTTCTTTATTTAAAGAAATTGTGATAAACGAAATACCAATACCTAGCAATAACGCCCCAAAGCCTGCTATCACACTAATGAAAGAAACTTCCAATAAAAGCATCAATTTTAAATGTCGCAACTTCATTCCTAAAAAAGTTAGAACTGTATAAAATTTTCTTCTTTCTCTGATTGCCAGTTTTATTGTAATATAAATATTTATTATGGAAAAAAGTGTAACAAAAATAAAGAAGATTGTCGGAACGCTTTCAAATAGTAAGAATTGTTGCATTTCAAGTCTTAATATAGAAGCATGGGTATTAAGAGAAAACCTAACTTGCGGGTCATTATAAACAGAAATAATTTTTTGGATTGCATTTTCTTCATCAAGGTTCGTTTTTAAATAGTAATCATCGATTATAAATCTTGTAAAAGGGGTTTCGGATTTAATGGTTTCATCGATTCCATTTGCATAATCGTCGAGCGAAAGGATGATGTTATTTAGGTCTTCTTCAGAATCGGAATCTAATTTGTAAAAACCGGCAATCTCAAAATTCTTATTATTAATTTGAATCAGATTTCCTTCCAAATTGCTTCTTACGTTCTCGTGAAGGTATACTTGGGGATAATCTGAAGATGTAGCTAGTTGTTCCGTTATTTCGAAATTAAGAAATTGATTATTAATAAAAAGCTTGTTTCCATTAATATCAGTTCCGATAATTCTGTATATTTTTTCATTGTATAAGGTATCTTTGCTAACAAAAGGGATTACTATATCAAATTCTTCTTTCAATTTTTCATAAAAGTTAACGGGGACCTCTTTGTATATTCTCTCATTTACAAAAAGATGTATTTCTCCATTTCTTAGCGGAAGAGATTTCGCAAGATTTTGCTTAATAGAACTTGTATAAAATAGAGAAAAAGTCAAAGCGATTCCTGCAATCATAAGTGCGATTAAGGTAAAGAAAAATCTCGATTTATTCTGAGAGAAACTTAGTTTAAAAAGATTCATCTTATTCTCCTCGCAAATAATATAATGGTTCTTTTTTTATCTTAAATACCGCTGTAAGTAAATTGATTGAAACCACTACTAAAGTAATAACTATAATTATGCCTATTGAACTCAGCAATAATTGCAAAATATTTATATAAAGGAAAGTTTTCGCAAATATCGTTCCAACAATTAAGATTGCCAAACCAATGACAATGGAAACTACCGAAGTAATAATGCCTATCAGTAAACTTTCTAACAATGAAAGAATAATCCATTGTTTGTTTGAACAGCCAACGGCTTTATAGATTCCAATATTTTTTTTATTTATCCGGTAGAAAAACAAGGAAACATTGGCTATATTAATAATTCCTAAAACAGCAAAAACTGAAGTTATTGAAATAATGATTTGGAAAAAAACTTTTTTGCTTGTAATTTCTTTATCAATAATATCTTGTCTATCACTAACAACCATATCGTCGCCCGAAGGAACGTTCAATTTTTCTTTTAAACGACTCTTCAATTCTTTGAGGCTCATTCGAGTATCCTTCACAATAACACTTCGGTTATAAGTTTGTACATCAGTTAATGTGGAAAAATAGCCATAAGAAATGTAAGCATCAGTTGCATAAGTTGAGTCATCAATAGTTTGTCCAGCCTTTTCCATATGTTCTATCATTTGCTCACGTTCCTTCGTATTAGTAGCAACTCCAATAATCTCAAGATCTCCATAACGAGTCGGAAGAAATTTTCCTACCACATTCGTATGCCCGAAAACTAAATTTGCTGTCGCTTCATCAATAACTACAACTGGATCTTTAGAATCTTTTTCCCAGACATTACCGTGAATTAAATCTATTTTTTGCACTGCAACTTTGTGAGT
The DNA here is from genome assembly GCA_012841865.1 of Acholeplasmataceae bacterium. Lineage (GTDB taxonomy): Bacteria > Bacillota_I > Bacilli_A > ML615J-28 > CAG-698 > DTU067. Next base: position 5,577 of record DUTX01000146.1, read on the forward strand.
AACTAAGTCAGAAAAAGCTACTCCGGTTTCAATAAAATCATCGCTAACTACAGAAAATTTAACATGTTGACGTGTGCTAGCAACAAGAGTGATTGGATTAAAAACATTTACGAACTGAAAATCCCTCTCTATTTCTTCAATCTGAGTATCGATGAGATGAAAACCTTTTGGAAAATAAGAGTTTGAAATATCCTCATAAATCAAAACTGAATCTTCGTAAAAAACAATTTTGGATTCGATTTTATTTACGGAAGCGTTCCGAAATCCCAATAGTAAAAAAATTACTAGTACTGCAATAAAAATATAAATTTGTTGATAAATAAATAAATTTTTATAGGATTTATTTTTTTTAATAATATGGGCAAACATAACATATCCTCTAATTAATCATAATAGTAGAATTCTTGAATTGAATTGGTTAAAAACTCATAATATCTTCTATTAAAATTTGGTATATATTCTTCTAAAGGTTTGAGTATATATTGATCGTTATAATACATAAACTTATTTTTTTCTAATAGATCAGAATAATTGACTGGCAATAAGTCGTAATCAATAACAAAATAATATTCCGTTATTTGTGGACCATAATGTTCTTCAGAGATAACTTCGTTGCCTGAGAATCCTCCATATTTGACCTCTTTTAGATAATATCTTTCTAATATTTTAATTTCCAATGCAATCAAAGCAACTGAACAATGTGAAGAATTATTCTCTAATGAAAATTCGATTTCTTCTCCTTCTACGTATCTATATTGCCAAGATTGATAATTTGTTAATGCTAAATTTATAGAAGCTCCATCAATAACTTTCCAACCTAAACTACTTCTCATTTGATAATCTTTTTTTAGTTCATAAAATTGAGAAAAAGCCCCAGTTATTTTGCTACCTACCCTTTTAAAGGAATTGTCTGCTAGTGTAACTGTGCTGATTCTTAACTTATAATATATATAATATGTAAAATATTCATGCTTATCAGTGCCGCCAATCCATAAGGGAATTCTGGTTCCTTTAGTATATTTATATTGTGTATCTATTATTTCGTAACCTTCAATTTCGGTTCCATAATAACCATTACCGGTTGAATATGCTACTACCTTTTGCATTGGGAACAGATATATTAAGATAAAACTAAATAGCATTATTATTAAAATTTTTTTCATTTTACACCTCCTCCTCAATAAGTTCTGAATTTGTTGTTATCATGAAATTCAGGATGATTGTTAATTAAATAATAACCACTTAAATAATCGGTATCATTACCATCACCCAAAAATGTATAACAGCCTACATAACCAATGGTAACCCATTGCAGAGGGTTTTCTTTTCTTGTCCATTGGTAATCACTCCAAGAACCTAAAAACCAACTTCTAGTTGATATACCCTCATTAATAACTTCATAAACTCTCGCTTCTACCTTATATACAACTAAAGCGACAAGAGGAGCATTGTTTGGGCTAGGAACATTGGAGGTTAATTTTTCTCCTTGTGAATATCTGGTCACTTTACTCCAGACAATCCCAAAACCACCCTTTACATCATTAATATCCAAAACTATTTCCAATGCTAACTTATTGGAGTGTATAAACTCCTCACTCATAAAAAACGACAACTTATCAACATAAATTTTTTCTAATCGAACAATTGGTCCAGCATAAGTGGCTTGGGGTGAACCTAAAATACCAACATAAGATACTTTGTAATAATCTCTTACAAAAACATCACTATAAATTTGCCTCCTAGTATTGCCGCTCTGCTCACTATAGAAGTAATAACCGATATGAGAATAACTACTTTTATGGTAAGTGGAGGAATATTTTGGCGACTTAACATAAGGATAATAAGTAGCAGATGCGGCTTCTAATTCAGGAGCACTAAAAAAGAATAAAACAAAAAATAAATAAATTAATATTTTTTTCATATTCCTCTCCTTTTTTATTTCATTATACAATTTTCGTTTGTCAAATAATGTAAAATTTTGTTATTATTATATATTATATCAAGCAAATAGAATTATTTTATGAAACTAAAAAATATTTTACATATATATCTTAACATTATTTAACTAGATTTTAAAGAGTTTAAAGAATTAAAAATGTATGTAAATTGTTCTAAAAGGACAACTTTAGGCATACTTTTTTAGTGAAATCAAAATCAAGGGAGTAGGTAAAATGGAAAAAGTTAGTGTCAGTCTTAAACCCTTAGTCAGAAGGATAAATTTGCCGACAGTTTTAAAAACTGCGATCTTACCCGGAGAGAATACGGAAAAGTTGTTTATCGCAACCCAGGTCGGGGAAATCTATTATCTTAATAACGGAGCAATCGAGTTATTTTTAGATATCCGTCCTCAAGTTTTAAAACTGGGTTCCTTCGGTGGTTATGATGAAAGAGGCCTGTTAGGCTTAGCTTTTCATCCAAATTTTAACCAAAACGGTTTATTTTATCTTCACTATTCAGTTGCTTCATCACAAGGCCCCGGTGCCAAATTTGAAAACCTAAGGCAAGGTCTTCCGGAATTGTTTAGTCCTGA
>DUTX01000165.1 GCA_012841865.1 Acholeplasmataceae bacterium
ACAACAACTGGGAAGGCTTGGCGGCAAGGCCAGGAGCAAGGCAAAGACCAATGCAAACAGAATCAATGCACAACGATATTGGGATGCCGTTAGAGCAGGGACGGCCAAGGGGCCACGGAGGGGGAAGGCTTTGCCCGTACTGCAAGACAAGGGAGATACAGGAGACGTGCCCAGGCCCTTACAGTCCTAAAACCTGCGGAGACGGGTTGTGCGCTAAAAAGCACAAAGCCAAATGCAGAAAAATATGGGCTGAAAAAAACAAAGAACGGATGCGGTATTTAATAGACCGCTGGCACAAAAAGAATAGAGATCCAAATACTGACGCGAGAATGGCAGAACGGGCAGCAAGAATAGAGCGTCGCGAGAATACTAGGGTGTTGATGGTTGTGGTCAAACAGCTAAAGCGCGAGGCTATGTTTCGGGAGGGGCTTGCATCATGTTCTTACTGCAAGGCGGTGCTGCCAAGGGCGGAAGTAAAAATCCCGAAAAACGACCCCCGAAAGCTGGCGGGGGAGTGTAAGCGATGCAGGACAAGAAACGCAAGGGCGACAAGGAAAAGGAACCCCGAAACGTATCGAAGGTTACGGAGGGAACAAAACGCAAGGGTAATGGCTGATCCAACGAAAAGGCTGGTCAAGTCGGTTCGGGACAGGACCAACAAGGCACTTGTCTACGCCAAGACAAGGAAGCAGCAGGGCACAAGCTCGATGAAGTACATTGGATGCACACGCGACGAGTTGCGCCAGTACATTGAGATGCAGTTTAAGCCAGGTATGAACTGGGACAACTATGGGCGACAGAGTGGGCGACGAAGGGCATGGCACATTGATCACATTATTCCGCTCGCATCGTTCGACTTGTCCAAGGAGCAAGAACGGCACAAAGCCTTCCATTACACCAACCTACAGCCGTTATGGGCCGCGGACAACATGAAGAAAGGCAGTAGGATTATACCTAAAGCGTTCCAGCCAAATCTGTTATACCCCCCAGCGGGTCCTGTCCGGGCAGTCGGCGGCTTAACCCCAGCTTGCGATATTGTGAAAAAATAAATTGTAAATGTTCCACCATTCACATAAAGGTGCAATAACATGACAAAGAAAAAAACGGCGGACAAACGGCGGCAGGAAATCATAACCGAAAAGCGCAAGGCGGCCCGAATCCAGACCAGACCCGAAATCGAGATGCTGGCCGTTGACCGGCTGGTGCCCTATGCAAAGAACGCAAAGAAGCACGACGACCGGCAGGTCGCCGCCATTGCCGGAAGCATCCGCGAGTTCGGCTTTACCAACCCGGTGCTGATCGACGGGCAGGACGGAATCATCGCCGGGCACGGCCGGGTGCTGGGGGCGCGGAAGGCCGGGCTGGCGGAAACGGGGGGCGGGTGGGATGCCGCGATGCTGGCGGCGGAGATGGAGGCGATTGATTGGGCGGAGCTGGATGCGTTCAAGCTGGACGACATGGACCTTGGCGAGATTCTGGCGGAGGCCGAGCGGGGCTCGGAAGGCGATGCCGACGCGGAACCCCAGATCGACCGGGCGGCGGAAATCAACAAGGTTTGGGGCGTTAAACCGGGCGATTTGTATCAAATCGGGGAACACCGGCTATTATGCGGGGACTCGACGAAGGCGGAGGATGTGGCGCGGGTTATGGGGGGAGAAAAGGCAGTTTTGTGTCATGCCGACCCTCCGTATGGGATGGGAAAAGAAAAAGAAGGCGTGGCGAATGACAACCTCTATCGTGACAAGTTGGACGCTTTTCAAATGCAATGGTGGCGGGTTTGCCGTCCACACCTAGAGGATAACGCCAGCGCTTACATCTGGGGCAATGCTGACGACCTGTGGCGGCTGTGGTATTGCGGTGGGCTGAGGGATGGCGAACGGCTGACTTTCCGCAATGAGATCGTATGGCAAAAGCAAGGCGCACAGGGTATCGGAAGCGCCGATCACCGTATGTATCCAACGGCGTCGGAGCGCTGCTTGTTCTTTATGCTCGGCGAGCAGGGATTCAACAACAACGCCGATAACTATTGGGAAGGATGGGACGGCATTGTTGACTATCTGGAGAGCCAGCGACAGGTGGCAGGATGGTCAATCAAGGACACCAAACGCATCGCTGGGCATTCTGAGAAGAGCGGTTGCCACTGGTTCGACAAGTCCCAATGGTCTATGCCGACGCGTGAGGTTTACGGGGCATGGCAGAGAGCCGCGAGAAATGATGCCTTCAAGCGGGAATACGACGATCTCAAGCGGGAATTTTACGCGACAAGAGCCTATTTTGACAACACACATGACAACATGACGGACGTTTGGGATTTTCACCGCGTATCTGGCGACGAAAGGCACGGCCACGCCACGCCGAAACCAGTCGAAATGGTGGCGCGGGCAATAAAAAGCAGTTCGCCAGAGGGGGCGTCTGTGGTCGCTCCGTTTTTAGGAACGGGGCCTGAAATGGTCGCCTGCCAAAACCTAAACCGAAAATGCCGAGGGATAGAAATTTCACCCGACTACTGCGCCGTGATCCTCCAGCGCATGGCCGACGCGTTCCCCGGCATCGAGATTCGAAAGGCGGATGCGTAGCCCATGCCCTCCGCCACCAAACCCGCAACCGCCGACAGCGTAAAACGCGCCGTCCTAGCCGAC
>DUTX01000015.1 GCA_012841865.1 Acholeplasmataceae bacterium
CTTTTCTAATATAACTAGCGAACGATTGACAATCGAGCGATATCTCGATACCGGACTCGGCCCTGATATCGGTATCAAACGAATCGACGTCCGCTATAGTCGTCATCGTAAACCAGGCGAAGGTAATCGCACCCAAGGCAATAAAGGTAAATATAATCGTGATAACGGATAATAATGTTTTTCTCGTTAATTTTTGCATTTCCAACTCCCTTAAGTTTGCCTTAAACGCAATAATCCAAGTATCTCCTTACAACAATGATATCATAAAAATTTTAAAATGTCTACATTTTCTAAGAAAAAAACAATTTTTATCTTTCTTTTCCTTTTAAATAAAATTAAAAAACGCTCCTTAACGCTAATAAGTTAGCGTTTTTTGGGAGCTTTTTATGTTTTGAAAGAATTCGCCGCAAAATAAAATTTTATATTCTTCGGGGCTGACCAGTTTCAGATCCGGAACCGATTTTATCCCTCTTCTAACCGCCTCTTTTACGAATCGATAAATATGATCATCCGTTTCCGCGAAAAATCCCGGGACTTTTGCAAAGCCTTTTTGCTTGGCGATATATAGCCGCGTGTGACCGTCCAGGGAAATGCGGCGGTCGCGGTATTCTTTTATCGGAATTATAACGTCGGTTTCTCGGTTTATGAATTCTTCCATGGCGTTTACTTTTTCCCGGCTAACATAAAACTGTGACGGTTGGATTTTGCATAAGTCAATCGATATTTTATTAAGGCCGGGAAACCGCTTTACTAATTTCCCCTTGCGGTCAAGGAATGTCGTGATGTGCTCCGCGTAAAACCGGAACCTGTCGATGATTGGCTCGACATTGCTTAAATCATGATATCCGATAATCGCCGTGTCGTCATTCACAATTTCAAATTCGCAGGGATAACGCCGGCAACGAGAAAAGCTCCGTGTTGACGGAGCTCGGTTTTTGAAAATCGGTTATCGTCATACGAATCAATTCCTTTAATTCCCATATCTAAACGCCATTTTTTTAATTACGATTGCTAATCAACCGGAAATTTTCGCGTAAAGACGAATGACTTTTTTATCGCCGATTATTACGTAATCAGGGTCCTTGGGAATAAATTTGCACGAATTCTCATATGATTCATCCCAATACCAACCGTGAAAACTCCGGTTTTCTATTAACCCCGGCAATGGAAAATAAGGCAATTCATATTTTTTTACAGTTATCGGGTTTTCATGCGTCAATAAACCCGCCGCGGCATCGTGGATATATTCGATCGTATATTCCGTTTTCGAGTCGATTTCAGCGGGTATTATCCCCGGCGCCTGGCTTGAAGCCGCAAAAAATAGTCTTATTTTTAATCTGTCTTTCAAGATAGCGTCATAACAATCGGGATCCCATCCTTCAATCCACATCTGCGTCTTTACAGCCCCGTAATAATAACCCGACTCCTCGTGATATGTGTCCAATTTTACAACCGCCGCTTTCCCGATCATCGCCTCGTCCAATTTGCCGGCATCAACCAAATGAGCGTTGTTTAAAACACCTTCGGGCAAAACGTCATTCGTAAAGAAATCTAGCAGATTGATTCCGTTGTTATTTCCCCTTTTCGCTCTGAAATAATCAATCGAACCATACGGCTTAAGCGCCTTGTCAAGCCGCTGGTTCTCGTCGCGAAGATTGGGTTTCACTTTATATAACGGATCGAGCTCGTATATTACCGCGCTTTTGAAATTATCACTTATCGGGTGATTAGATCCGATTTTTGTTTCGTCTATATCATATGTTAAAAACGACATCCGCAGGCAATTGGCGGAATAAATCATTTTTGATTTGCCGGGCGCGATGTTGCCGAAGCTTAAAGTGTCTCGATACTCTACGTCGCTATACCATAGCCACCCGTCCGAAGTAACATATGTATCAGACGTTAAATACGCCCAAATATCCGGTTCGGGAGTGCGAAAGTATAAATAAAACCAAATCCATTTGCCGGGGTTATCTTCATCCGCTTTTTCGATGCTTTTTAAAACGGGAATGCCTGGATAAGAGGTACGGTCCAATTTCTTATAATTATCGTAGCCGTTTGCGGTTGTTACCGCGTCAAGAACGATCTTACCGTTAGTAATATGTAAATTTGTTTTAATTTGATTAATAATATCTTCATTACTAATATGATTTACAAATTTTACGCCGTCTAACGAAACTTCAATACCGCTCGCGGCTTTAATTTCGGCCTCAAATTTTTCAACATTGACTTTTGGAGTTAACGTAAACCAAGCGAAAGTCAAAGCGCCGATGCTTAACAAAATCAATAAAATCGGAAAAAATATATGTTTTTTTCTAAGAGATAATTGTTGCATCATAACCCCCGAAGTTGTTTTGATTATCGAACCCCACACATTTGTTAAGGAAAGATAAATCTCCTTTTTTTCGATAAAATCTTACAAAACAATAATATCATGAAAATTGATAAAAATCTATACTTTATTTATTCAAAAAAATTTCTATACAAAAAGCGGACAAGTTACGAAAAACTCATCCGCTTTTGCTTTTTCATTAAACTAATTGGCATTAAAATATTCTAGTTATATTATCTCATCATTATCCCTGAGGGTTGGTATTGGGTGCGACGTTAGAACCACCAAAACTTAATCCGATTTTTAAATCGGCCGCCATAATAGCGTTATAGCAATCGGGATCCCAACCTTCGATCCACATTTGCACTTTTACAACGCCATAATAGTATCTCTGGTTCGCGTCCGGGGTCTCCAATTTTACAATCGCGTATTTATCGGTCATATCTCCGCTTAATGCCGATTTTTCCACCAAATGGCTGCTTTTAAGCACCACTTCGGGTAATAGTTGTCCTTCTTCATCCGAAAAAATTTCTAACAAATTGTAATCTGAGACACCGCTTTTCACGCGGTAATAATCAATCGACCCATAGGGCTTTAATTCGGAATCCAAACGATTATTGCCTTCCCAAGGATTTTCGGGTTCAATATCCGGGTCCAATTCATAAATAACAACAGTCTCGGTGGCTTCGCCAATGGGATCTAATTCGCCAATTCCAGCTGTATCAATTTGATGGGTCAGAAAAGACATTCTTAAACTGTTGCAGGCAAAAATTTCTTTCGTATCTCCTACTTTGAGTTTATGAACTTCAGAAGTTCCGCCGTCATCATACATCGCGTCATCAAATGCTGCGTCGGAAATCCATTCAAAGCCTTCCGATGTAATGTATGATTCCGTCAACATATACACCCATGTCTGTTGAGTATCACTTTGATAAGGGGTACGGAAATACAATTCAAAGGATATCCATTTTTCCCCTTCTACGTCCCGTAGCTTGGGGACCACTTCTTCTTCCGGTTCCAGATCTTCTTCATCGGGAATAACCAGCACTTTAAATTGATTGTAACCTGTCGCCGTGGTAACCGCATCAAGAACTATGCTGCCGCCGCTGAAGTTCTTATCTTTAATTCTCTCGACAATTTCACTTGTGCTAATATAGCTCGAGAAATATAGGCCGTCAAGCGAAACCTCGATACCGGTTCCGGACGTGATTTCAGCTTGGAACTCTTCAATGGAAAC
>DUTX01000147.1 GCA_012841865.1 Acholeplasmataceae bacterium
AATTTAGGTTCCTTGCTTATGCTCGCAATTGTGTTGGTGGTGTTAAATTATTTTGTTGCCCGACCTCTTTATTTTAAAATTATAAATAATTTAAAGGAAAGCCAGAGCGGCAAGAAATTCAAGCATAAACCAAAACCTTTGAAATTAAATAAAAAAGGGCAAGTTGATTATTATTCGCTTTTTTTGGATAAAGAAATGAAATTGTTTTTCCGCGACGAAAAACAAATGAAATCAACTTATACCTATGTGCTTTTATTTCCGCTATTGCTTTTTTGTTTGAATGTAATCTACAGCTCTTTTAAGATAAATTATTTAGGACAGTTAATTATTTATGTCATTAATATTTTCTTAGGGTTAGTTTTGCTTCTTTCTAGCAATATCAGTAGTGCGATGGCCTTAAGCGGCGAAGGCGAGGAATTTTATCTTTTGAAAATTGCTCCAATTAATGTTAAAAATATCCTTTGGGCAAAAATAACCGTCAATTTCTTAGTTTCAACAATCATAATTTTAATTACGATTGTCTCGCTTTCCTTTGTTGCTTTTATCAATGTCAGAGAACTTGCTTATATTGCTCTCATATATTATTTTGTAAATACCGGTCATATCTTTTGGAGTTTCGAATTGGATTTAATGAATCCTAGAATCAAAGAAGCAATTGAAGGGGAGACGATCGATGACAATAAGAATGCGACCAAATCAATTTTTATCGGTGTCATTTTAGCCTTTATCTTTGCCTTTCTTGCTTATTTCTTTATCAGCAAAGAAAGCTATGAAGGCTGGTATAAAGTGATTGCGATTGCAATTATGTTTTTTCTTGCCCGGCTCTATTTATTAATAAACAGGCTTAATGTCTATTTTAAGGAGATAGAGTATTAATGAATAAGAAGATTATTGCGTTTATTGTTGTCTTTTTTAGTTTGTTTTCGGTCCTAGCGATTGCGATCGCCGGGATTCAGGCGGAACAAAATATTGTTCCGGTGCAGGTTAAGGAAATATATTTTATTGATGAGGAAGGATACAGACTTTCTGCAGATTACTATTTGGACCCGAAAATAGATACTTATCAATTAAGATGGGTGATCAAACCGGAGAATGCGGAAAACCAGGAAGTATTATTTCTCTCGAGTAATGATGAAGTTACAATAACGGAAGAGGGTTTGGTGTTTTTTAATGGTGTGAAAGATAATCCGACGATTACGATTATTTCCAAAGATTCAGCGAAATCTGCGAAAATTACCTTTATCAGGTATTCAATTGGCGGCGGAGACATCAATCCTTGGGGATAGATTTAAAATTAGAAAGGAGAAGTTATGAAAAAGAAAGGTTTTACTTTAGCTGAGTTAATTATCGTTATTGCAATAATTGGGATTTTAGCGGCTGTATTGATTCCGACTATTTCCGGTTATATAGAAAGAGCGAAAGTATCACGCGCGGTTTCGGAAGCCGGTTCGATCAAAACAATTTATCATAATTATCTGATTGAAAACGAAGATGACAGATATGAATTTTGGGAATATGCGAAAGACAATGGTTTTCCTTCCGCAACCGAAGAAAATCTATTGTTTGTAGAACCGGGCGGTTTTAGAGTCGGTTTTGTTATGAAAAGTGGCGGAGATGATGAACCGATTATCAAAAACGGCGGTTTCATCTATATTAAGGGTGATATTTATGTTGCTTATGATGCATCAACTGGAGATATGCATTCCTTTAAAGGAAGTTATGATGCTTTTGTAGGAAATGATAACCCAGAAAGAACAGTAAATCTGGGCACCGGAATAGGTAATCTTGACCAATTATATGATTTCGAAGGTGACACTTTAATATTATTTAAAGGAGCAAAATATTCGATTTTTGGATTAGCCAACATTTCGAATGAAACTGTATTAGACGAAGATAATGGCTTCTTTTATGCAAGGAATGTTGGAGAAACTTACGGTATTTATGATGGTGCAAAAAAACAAATTAAAGTCGTTGACCAAATAATTACCTTTGCTTTAAACGACGGCATCCAAGCAACCGCAAAAAATCAAGCTCAAAAGCTACTATAAATTATAATAGTGTATGTTTAAAATTCCATACAATCTTTATAAAAATAACATAAA
>DUTX01000148.1 GCA_012841865.1 Acholeplasmataceae bacterium
CGGTATTCCAATTATCATATTTCCCTCCGTTTGTTTTAGTTTAAGAAACTTATTTCTTTACGGCTATGAATATAACATATTAAAACAAGAAATTCAAGCGTTTTCATTATTTACACAAAACAAAAAAATTCGGGTTCCCCCGAATTAATTAAATTCGTTTTTACTTGCTTCATATAAAGCAATGCCCACCGCAATCGGCAGATTCAAGCTGTCAATTGCGGAAGGTGTTTGATTAGAAGCGGTTGACCGATTTTCAAGAAACTATCCGGAAGTCCTGTTGCTTCATTTCCGAACACCAATGAACAAATTTCCGGAAAATGTGTTTCAGAAAGAGCTTTGCTTTCTTGTAACATAAAAGGAAAGTAATCTCTTTTTCCAACATAAGAAGAATACTCTGCAAAGGAATCAAAATATTTAAAATTCAGATTAAAGAGTGCTCCCATTGAAGCACGCACCGTCTTCGGATGAAAGATATCCACAGCCGGACGGATGATAGCTATATTATTAATACTAAAACCAACTGCTGTTAGTATGATTGTGCCGAGATTACCGGAATTAAAAAGGGAAACAAGAACAATGTGTTTCGAGGAATTAGTTCACAATCAAACTTTTGGAATTCTTCGATAACAAAACAATTTTCTTTATCGGAAAGAATCCGAAAAGCTTTGTCATTATATTCAAGTGGCATCTTGTGTTTTTCGGATTCACTTTTAATGATTGCTTCTATTTCCCTTGAATCCAGCTTAGAATGAATAAATATCCTTTTAACAAACTCTGGTTTCATTTTTAAAGCTTCAAAGTCAGCGTTGCTCCAAGCGTATATGAAACCGGACTATCGTTTTTATATCGTCTTAATATCATTATTACCTTCCTTAGGTTTTATTTTTGAAAAAATTCAACAAGTTCTTTTTTTATATAATTATACCTTCTGGCATATGAACTTGGAACCCTTATTAATTTTAACCCACAAGCCTCTAAAAATTCCTCTTTTTTTCTGTCACGCGCTTTTACAACTTCATCAGTTTTATGTTCAGGTCCGTCTAGTTCAAAAACAATAAGCGGTTTATTTGTGTTCCTTCTAAAAATTACAAAGTCATATTGACCTGTATAATAGAGCGGATCGGAAAATTTCTGCGGAACAATTTTCTTGACCGGAACTTCCTCTCTTATAATACAATTCGCATCAACAATTTCGAGCGCATGACTTAGGGTTTCCAGAAACTCCGCTTCTGTTTTAGTGCTGTAAGGTTTAAAACCTAAGGCCCGGGAGCGACTTTCATTCGCTTTTACTTGTAACTTGCCGTTAGTCTTAATATACTGATATAAATCATAAAAATCATCATCTTTTTCAGCAAGTTCCAAAAGCCTTTTCTCGCAAGCATAAAGAATTAATTTTTCTTTAGCCCGCGAAGTTGCAACATTAATCAGTTCGCGGTTATTTTTAAGCCAATTATAGGTGCCGGGATATGTATTATCGGTGATTGCGGAAGAAAAGAGTATTACATCCTTTTCATCACCTTGAAAAGCATGGATTGTTCCTACCTGCGCATATAATCCATTCTCCCGCAAAACCTTCTCAATCAACTCTTTCTGCTTAACAAAAGGTGTAATGATTCCGACTTTGCGGTTTTGATTTGCTTTTAAATATGAAACAATCTCTTCTGCTTCCGAAAGGGAAGTGTTTTTATGTTCCGAGAATGGATCCTTGATATCAACAAATACCAAGGGTCTTTCTTCTTGAATATCACTTTTTATTTTTAAACGTCCTCTATAAAACTTTTGATTATTAAAATCTATGATTGTTTTATGGCAACGATAATGAGAACTTAAAAGGATCGGTTTGGTAATTATGTCGACCAACTCATAAACATCATAGATTGATTTTGTCAGATAATCATAGTTTTCACCGATTTTATATTTAGCTTTCAATTTATCATTGTCGGATTTATCAAGCACCGTTACTGGTTTTAACTGTTCCGGATCACCTAACAACATTAAATTCTTGCCTCGCATAATCGGTAACAATGAAGCGGCGGGGTTACATTGACCCGCTTCATCAATAATAGTTAAGTCAAAATGCGGTTTAGGTGAGCCAAGACGGTTTGATGAAATATTTGTTGTGATGATGATCGGAAAAGCCCGCATAAATAATTTCAAATTATCGTCATTACTCAGGTAACGGTTAAATGCTGTAACTTTTTCGTCATTTTCTTCTAAGTCAAAAATTTTATGAAATTCTTCGTAACGCGGTTCATTTAATCTTTTTATATATCTTGCTCCGGTGTAATACAGATATTTATAGAAATCTTTTTCGTCAAAGTCTTCTAAAACATTTTCAATATCCTGTTCACTGACAACACCAGTTTCAGACAATTCTTTCCGAATTGTATTTTGACTTGCTTCTAGATTAATTCTAAACATCGGTTGGTCGAGATTTTCTAACATTTTACTAGCAGTATCCAACCGTTCATCTAAATCAAGTTTACGTTCATGCTTTTCAAGTAATTCGGTTATTTTCTTCGTTCTTTTTTCTGTCTTCAGTTTGTCTTTATCAAGTGTCTTTTCGAAAACCTTTAGATTTTTCACAGCTTCTAACATTTCTTGAATTTCCATTAAAGAATTTAGAACAACTGCTCGATTTCCTAATCTAATGACCGGAAACCAAATTTTATTACCCTTATGTTCTAAATTCCGAAGTTTTTCATAAATTCCGTCTAAAGGATGGTTATTTGCTGAAGCTACTAAAACCGTTCTGCCGTTAAAAAAAGATGAAAGAATCGTGTTGATGATTGTTTTTGTTTTCCCAGAACCGGGAGGGCCTTGAATATAAGTTAAAGGATATTTCAAAGCACGATGGATGGCTAACAATTGGTCGATGTCAACCTTTTTATCAACAATAACAATTGGCCAGTTTTTTCTTCTTTGCGGAGGAGCTTTTAGTTTTCCAAAAAATGCCCGAATCGGTTCGGTTATTTCCTCTTCCTCAAACATCTTTATGATGCCTAGATATTCATTATTCAAATCAAGCAATATTTCTCTTTCCAAATGAAGAATATTTGGTTTATCGTCAATTATAAGATCCTCGTCGGTATATTCACGAATTTTATCGGCTATATTATTTTTATTATTTTCAAAATCATCAAGCAAATATTGATCATCTTCCGCTAAATATTGGCTGATTCGATAGACTACACCATCAATTTTAAAATCCCCGTTTAAGGTGATTTCATCAGCAGCTCTTAAGCGTTTGTTTTTTACGTCTAAAAATAATCTTCGATGAGCAAGAACATAAAGTCCCCGTTCAGAAACTATTGATAAAACGTTGAGGCAGATTTCGATACTGCGACGGAAACCCTGGTTTAAATTTATTTCCTTTTGAAAAAAATTTACTAACCCTTTAAATTGTTCTTCAGAAAGATAATAATAACCTTCTGTAGTTACTTCTTCATCATCAAGAAGCTTTACAAGCGTAGTTTCGCTTACATAAGGTTCAGTATCTAAACGATTGCATTCTGAGTAGTAATTTAAAATATCTAAATTAACTTTTGTAAGTGTTAGAAATGCATAATTTTCAAAATTTACACTAATATCTTTTAATAATCTCTCATTAGGTTGATAGAAAGTTCCGTCAATTACCTTGGCGGACTTGATTGAATCAAAATAGATTGTTAACTCAATTGCTTCCGGGCCCTTAGCAATATTAAACCCTTCTACAATCAGCATCTTATTTAAAGGTTTAATATCTTTAATGGCTATCCAATATCTAGTTGTTTCTTTTTGCTTATTGACATAAGTAATATCAAGCCATTTCCCTTCGATTAAAGCTTTAAGAATACTGCTTCCAATCAAACTCATACATCCACCTCGATCTATGTCTAGTATAGCATTTTTTACCTTTTTTTTCAATAAAGTGTCGATTCAAAGAAATAGGTTAATAACAAGAGCATAATTGAAAAAGGCCCGGAAATCCGGACCTTAGTTTTAACCAAGAATATAGGCAAATGAAGCTGCGGTTCCTGATACTGTGATTATTGTAAAGAGTAGGGCGTTGATCAGCGAACCTAACCAGATATTGCCAGTTTTCTTATAGAGTTTTCTGGAGATAATCGTTGCGATTACTAGAATCGGCACTAACGGGAAGACAACAATGTAGCCAAGCGCCATTTCGGGTTGCCACAATTCTCCTGTCGAACGGAAGGTGATGTACTGAATAAGGATGACCAGTAATACACCGAATGCGTTGAAGAATGCATTGATGGCGATTGTTGTCCATTCAGGTAAATTCTTGACTCGATAGGTCATATTAGCGATACCAACAAGGATGTAGTAGACTGAGAACAAGACTGCATATCTCAGCATTGTCGGTAACATCATCGGTACATTAAAGACCTTGACTGCTAATGTCCAAATTCTGAAGTCGGTTTTGAAAATACCCCAGTTGATGAAAAGAACCAGATAAAGCGAAGCAACGGTTGTTGCAGCAAGCAATAAGGTTTTAAAGAAGTCCTTAGCGCTTCCGATTCTTGCTACCTCAAAGGGATTTCCATAACCGGTATTGTCAACTTTTCGGACTTTGTTGACGATGAGGTTAACGATATAAGTAATAAGGACAAGTGCTAAGGAGAAGAGTCCGCAAATCATTGCCCAAAGAACTACCCAGTTTGTAGTGTCCTGCGGGAAGCGTTGAGTAAGCGGGAAGTATTTCTTGTAGTCAACGACCACATCACGAAGAATGAATCCTCCGAATAAGACACCGGCAACTCCCGGAATCCAGTAAGAAAGGTGTTTTTGAACTCCGCAAAGTTTCGGGAGATCTTCCTCTACTTCTAAGCCTTCGCCTGTAACTAATTTTTTCTTCTTCAAATTAGCAAAGAAAGGAATTGTCAATAAGAGATTTACAACCGGGAAGATTAAAGCAAAGAATGCTACCAAGCCAATGGTTGTAAATGTTTCTTTCAGCCACCAAGTTTGGTTAGAAGCTTTAATGGTCTTAAAGCCCTCGGGTGTTCCGAAAGCGGTATAGAAGAAATCAACTACATAGCCTGCACTTTCGGTTGAGAAATGGTTCTGGGGATGGATTTCATCC
>DUTX01000149.1 GCA_012841865.1 Acholeplasmataceae bacterium
AACTCTTTTGATAATTCTCGTCCGAAATTGCTTCCGCTATCGTTACCGGGTGCGTTCCCAAGTTTTTCATATAGTTGCTCACTAACATACCTTTTTGATATTGATCGCTCATTTATTTCCTCCACTTTCTTTGTTCTATATTCATTATCCGATATTGTTATGGCTTTTCTTACTCCAAAAGAGATATTGCCTTCTTCTTTACCGGAGTCAACAATATAAACGGTCTTACCGTTTTCAAAAGCAACTCCGTCGGCAATTCCATTGTCGATTCCGTGATACAGTTTGCCTAATTCACCTCTAATGAAATCTATATTCTCTTTTCCAATTTTAGCATAGGAGATATATTTAACTCTCTTTCTTGAAAACTGAGCATTTTCATTATATTGTATTTTTTCTTCCCGGTCAATATCATCTTTCTTTTCAATCTTGCGGTAAACATAAACAAACCCGGCTTTTTCAACGGCTCTCAAATACAACTTTTCAGCCTTTTCAAGTCTCTTATACTGTTCCCTTGCTTCCCTGCTTTCAAAGCTTTTAAAAAACTCTTTCAGGTCTTCAATCCTGTTCATTATCTTCTCGGCAATAGTAGTATTGTCACGAACCAGCTTGTCAATAAAAGCCTCATTGCCCAACAGGTTTCTAACCATGTGTGCGTTGAGTTCGCCGGCAAATATCCTGTATGCTTTTTGTTCATCAGCTGTCAGTTCCCGACCGTTAGCAAGTTTATCGATAATATCATTAAGCTCTTTTGGTGATATATATTGCAAGCCTGCGGTTTCTTTAAACGATTCGTTATACAGGTCTTCATCTTTTAGCATGAAATTTATAAGCGAAACATATTCCCTTGTTCCCTCTGAAAAATGAGTGGTTTCCTCAACCAGTACTTTAGCCCAGTTCCCGTTCTCCAAAGCATCCGCTGTCATATAAATTGTATTATCTATAACACTACTGTCAAAAACTTTTCTTGCTTGCCCTTCGGTCATTCGTTGCTCTTTAATAGAAAACTAAACATCATCCATGTTTTGAACAATTTCACCTCTGGCGTTCTCTTTGTTTACATCATAAACCATATTCGGTTATGTTATAGCTTTTAATATACGGTTTTGTATTAAGTATTTTATAGATTTCATTTTGCAAATAAAGCAAACCCCTGTTTCCACCGTCAGCAACCGCCTTCACATAGTTTAGTCTTTTCCAGATATTTTCTTTTTTAATATATCTTTTAACCTCACAACTGTTCATCGCATCAATATCACTTGAAAGAATGCCTCGTTTTTGCCATGTATCTTTTCTTGCTCCGCCTATTTTTTCACCAAAATCTTTAAGTGAAAATTGAACGACTTCATCAAAGCTTAAACGCTCAACAGTCGTTTGTTGCTCTTTTAGAGAAAATTTTGTTTTTTCGGATAGTTTAGTTACGACAGCAGAAGTTTTTCCAAAAGTATTTGCGGATTCCACCTTAAAACTGTCTCCAAGAGCATCTTTCAAATAGGCAACTAATTCATTTTTTGTAAATCCTTTTTGATAAGAACCCGTAGAATCAACATACCATTCCATTTCGTCTATTTTGATATTGTTTTTATTGGCGGAAAGATTGTTTACATCATCACCA
>DUTX01000150.1 GCA_012841865.1 Acholeplasmataceae bacterium
AAATTATCAAAAACTTTAGCGGGTTTTGATGAACTAACTAATCTAGACGATAGTTCTAGCGGTGCTGATATGGACACTAGTTGGATTGATGCATTTAAAGATGTTCCGTTAGATGAAAATGTGGTTACTTGGTTAGAAAACATTGCTGAGAAGATGAAACCTATAATTGAAACAGTGAAACAAATAGGTGGTGTAATAAAAGATATATGGGATAGCATATTTGCACCATTTTTTACTTTTATACTTGATAATTGGGATTTGATAGGAAAAGATTTTATTGGTTTAATTTTATTAATTGGAATAGTTATCGATGGTGCAACAGGTAATTGGCTAGGGATAATTGCTAAACTTGTAATGTTTGTAATTTTATATTGGGATGATATAAAAAATGCTCTAATAGTAGTGTGGGATTTAATTGTAGGAGTAGTTAAATTATCAATTGGATTTATTATAGGCATTTTAGAAAGTGTATTTTATAGCATAACTGCCCCATTTAAAAACGCATGGAAAACAATCAAAGGTGTATGGGATGGAGCAAAAACTTATTTTCAAGGAATTAAGGATTTGTTTGTTGGAATATTTACATTAGATGGAACTAAAATCAAAAATGGTTTAAAACAAATGTTGCAAGGAATGGGGAACATTATAATTGCATTTATTGAAGGGACTATAAATGGTTTCTTAATTCCGATAAATGCGGCAATAAAATTAATAAACAAAATACCTGGTGTAAACATACCAATTTTAAAAGTGACAATACCAAGAATACCCAAATTAGATGTAGGTACAGATTATGTTCCAAGAGATATGTTAGCAATAGTACACGAAGGGGAAAAAATAGTACCTAAAAAATTCAATTCACAAAATTATATACAAAACAATGATGAAACAAACAATCTTTTAAGAGTGTTAATTGAAACATTAGAAGAAAAAGAAATGTCAGTTAATATTGATAAAAATGCAATAGGACAAGCAAGTGCTGATTATATAAATTCACAAAAAAGAATTATGGGAAGAGGTGTTATTTAATGTTAATATGGAAAGCAAAAATTAATGGCACATATACAAATATGAAAACACCTTCAACCTATAAAATTGATTACGAAGATTTAGATAAAGATAGTTATCGTTCAGTAGTATCAGGGAATTTGATAGATAATGTTATATCAAAAAAATGGAGCAAAATTGCAATGAGTTATAATTATTTAACTGCAAGCGAAGTTAATACGATCATAAATGCAATAAATCAAAATCCGGTAATAATTCAAGCAACTAATCCACTTTACTCAACAACTAACACACCTAGTAAAGAAATGGAAATGAGATGTAGTAAAGTGAGTATAGAAATGAACGAAAATAAGGCATATACAATGTCTTTTAATTTGGTCCAAAAAAAGAAGGTTAGTGGTCAATAATGTTAAAAATATATTTTGATAATGTTTTGGTTAACGATGATGCTTATGCCGAATTGACAAATGATTATAAACTATTTAATGATAGTTTTTATTTAGGTTCAACAGCTTGTAATACCTTTAAATTAAAAATATTAAAAAGCGAAGTAAGTAATCATCCAACTAATGTAAAAATTGAAGATGACAACACAACATTTCATTTAATAGTAGACAAAGTAGAAGAAGAAAAAGGTTTTTATAATTATTATTTAGTCGATAAAATGGTTGATTTTAATTTTAACTATGATGCTAAACCTTTAATTGATAGTAAAAAAGATTTAGAAGAAGATTGTTATTTAAGTGATATTTTAGAAGATATGTGCTTAAAAGCAGATGTTGAATTAGATTATACATTAACAAACGATATAGTTGTTAGTTGGTACGATAGCCGTATTCAAGCAAGGGAGTATTTATCATTTATAGCCGAATTAGAAGGTGGTTATGCTTGTATTAATGAACTAGGTAAACTAACTATCAAACAACACAAACAAGCATCTAAAAAGACTATTTCAGCAGATGAAGTAAGTGAGTTAATAATCGGCGAAAAGAAAAATATAACGAGAGTTGTATTTGATAATGGACTAGTTAAATATGAATTTGGCGATGATATTGGAAATACATTATATCTCAATCAAAATAATGTTTTTATAACTAATGAGGTAGTGGCAGAAAACATTTATAACAAGATAGTTGGTTTTGAGTTTTATACAATAACAGTTCCAAACGCACCGATTGACAGTTCAATAAAAGCAGGAGATGTTATCACTTTTGTTGATGAGACAAATGAATATC
>DUTX01000016.1 GCA_012841865.1 Acholeplasmataceae bacterium
GCGGTTAAGAAAGTCCCTTCCGCATTTTCTGAAAACCAGAAGGTTCCACCGTTATTAAATTCAAATCTAAGTTGGCTTAAATCTGCTTCTTCAGCATCTTTGAAGGTCACTTTCAAATAACGATGGTTAAGATAGTTATTGGCATAAACATATCCTAAATAAGCATATCCGTCGCCTTCGGGCTCAAACTTTTTAATCATCGGTGAGCCTTCATCGTCAAGTTTAATCGAAGTTTTATCGTCAAATAAATCGTTCGCAAAGAAGATTTCATCGATATAAAGTTTTCCGGTACCGCTATAATACATATCTAGTGTGGCTATGCCGGTTTCCGGAATCACTAGTCCCGAAGCGTCGATATTAACAACGATATAATACCAGCCGTCTTCTGTACGGTAAGGATTGCTTTGATCAAATCCTGCAATCGGAAGCCCGACATCGCTTAACAAACCGCCGTTACCCCAAACATGATTACCGCTACCAAAATTGAAACGGAATCCTTCGAGGTTTGCTCCGTCTTCACCTTTCATCTTAAAGACAAGGTAAGAATAACCTACCACCGGAGTTCTGGTTTCCGATTTGTAATTGATATAATCTTGAGCAGCGAGTTCGCTTGCATCAATAACCAAAGCCCCATCTTTTACTTCCAGTAAATTGCCGTTATTATAGGAAATCCGGTAGTATAGATTTGCTGGCTCCATCTGAGGCGCCGTTGACATATCTTCATAATTATCGGTAATATTGCTTTGGCGAATATTAAAATCATCGAATTTTTGTGTCGTAGCAGGATCGATATACGGATATTTGGAAGCAACCGCATCTTCTTGGAAGTTGGTTAAGAAAATCTTTCTGATTACGACATTGCTTTCGCCTTCATATTTGAAAGAAAAGCCTTTTACTTCATCTATCGGAATTGCATAACTAAACTCAGTATAGAAAGACCAGGCTTCACCATCGGTTGTAGTCGCAACACTTAAGTTTTCTAAATCGCCTTCCGCTTCAACAATCGCATATTGATATTTTCCGGTTGATGTAGTTTTAACTACATTTAAGATGCCGCCGTCTTCAATAGTGACTGCGCGTTTTTGGATAATGCCTTTGGAGCTTCCCGCCCACCAAGCAACAGGATTCTTGGTTTTATCAACCGTGTCCGCACCAAGAAAATCATTCCAAATTACCCGTACAGTCTGATTGTTGTCGGTATCATCCATTGTGGTATAAACTGACTGGATCTCAATAGTACCTTCTGCATTCTCAGCAGCATAAATATGCATTCCGAGAATCGAGCCGGAATTAACTTTAGCAGTGGTCGGATTACCGCTTTTGTCTAGATAAACCTCATCGTCTTCATAGCTGTTAGCAAAATTAACAATATACTTTTGCCATTCAGCACTCAAAGCCGGAAGAGCATCTAAATTACCATCAACAAGGTCAGCAAAGGATTTACCATAAACTTGATGATTATCAGAATATCTGGTTCCTAAAACGAGTTCATCCAAACTGACATCGCCAGAAGGCGCCCGCATAATTAAAACAATATTTCCGACTCCGGTTTCCCCTGATTGACCTTGTTTAAAAATGGCATCTTCAGGATTACCGCTGTCTTCAGCAGTAAAAGTTACGGAGAGATAAGGTTTTTCGCCTAAATCGACATCTCCGGTTGAATTTACTGTGTCGGAAATGTCCGCACGATCAAAATCTTCAAACACCGCATCATACTTTGGGTTGAATTCCCTTTCCTCAGGTATCGCTGCCGCTGCTTTTGGTACCAACAGCAAAGCAAAGAAACCTGCCAAAACAAAAATTAAAATTTTCTTAATTTTGCTCATATATCCTCCCTCTTATTTATTCTCCATAAACATAGATTTCCGAAAGTTGCGCACCATAACCGCCGATGGAAGTATTTGAAGACCAAACAAGTTTCAAGTATCTTCCTTGAACCGGCACTTTAAGTTCAATTTTATTGACATTTCCCGTCATCGGGTCAAAAACATAAGCTGTCTTTTCTACAACTGTCTGATAATTTTTATTATCAGCACTTACCAGTATTTCGATTTCCTGTATCCGCATCTCCCAAGTCAAAAGCGGAGGCAAATGCAAGACAATGTGACTGATATTATAAACTTCGCCTAAATCAACAATAAAATAAGCATCTTTACTGGTTTTAGCTTCCCAATAAAAGTATTCGTTCCCATCGACCAGATATCTCGGTTCATAAACATCATTATATTCCGTGGAATCAATAATCGGCTTGTTTGTAGTTAGTGACGCCGGGAAAAATGCAATTTCACTAAATGAAAGTACTTTCGGCGCCATCATTCCGTTAGTGCGATAAATCCTCAGTTGTATGCTAACGCAAGTTAGTGTTGAAGGTAAACGAATATCAAAATAATTTCCGGTGGCTGGAGATATTACAAAAGAATCATCGGTAGGAGTACGAGGAAAAGTTTCACTCTCAAATGTTTTCCTAATAAATACACCAATTTTGTATTGATAGACAAAAGCAGAATCGGGATCAAGATAAACGCGAACCACCCCGGGGCTTACTATTTCTTGAAAATCGATCGTTAAAGCAACGAACTCATCTTCTTCTCCCGTCCAGTCTCTGCTCACCCAAGAAGTCTTCTTATCACCGTCAAAAAGATTTTCGACTTTGCCGGCTTCGGTTTCATAACTGCCACTACCGTCATCGTAAGGTGCTTTAATCTGAGTTCCGACTCCATGGGTTGCGGAAACGGTGATATTTTCTGTAGATAAGGGTTTCCCTTTATAGGTTTCTGTGATGTCTAAAATCGCAAATTCAGGTACTTCCAAGCCTTCCTGATATCTGGAAGGAATAATAGTCTTCTCTACTTCATCAGTCTTTAAATCAAGTTTGTAAGGAAGATGGATTACCGCACCTGTTACTTCTCCTTTCGACTCGACTTTTACATTCTTCACATAAGTGTTTTTTCCGAGTTTCAAATCTTTTTCATTTTTAATTAGTTTTCCTTCAATTTCAATATCAGAAAAGTTTACACCCGATACCAGCGAAGTCGAACTCTCACCATTGATTCTTGAAACAATCGAGTCTTCCAAATATAAAACCTTAATATTAGAAAAGTTTACATTCTGAACTGTACCGCGGACACCGCCGGATTTCGTCCAGTTTTCATTATAAGCAATTGTAATATCAATTAAGTAATCGGATTCGCCGTCAAATTGATTGTCTCCGAGCATTCTTCCGTCTTCAATTGTGATATTGGTATAGTTGACATTGGAAATGTCGGCATCGTCGCTATTATGAATTGACATTGCTGCTTTATGGAAGTTGTGAAGAATGGTGATATTTTTAAAAGTAATGTTTTCCATTTTTTCGCCATTGGTTTCAAAACCGACTTCGCAGCTTTGAGCAAGGTCCGTCCAGACGACAACATTATCAAATGTGACATTATTTGTATTGTCTCTATCCACATTTTTTACAACCAAACTATCATCCCAACTGCGGACATAACCGCCCTTTACCAGAACATCACTGCAGGATTGGACGGAGATACCGTCACCGTTGCCTCTTGCGGTGATAATTTTAAGATTATCGATATTTACATCTTCGCATTTATATAAGGCAACCGACCAACCGGCAGGATCAAGAATAGTAATTCCTTCGATTGTAACATTCTTACAACTCCGCATTTCAATCGGAATTGTATATTCACTAGCTTTGGTTCGGATGTAGATTTCACCGGCGATAATACCACGCCCTCGAATTGTGATGTTTTCCATTTGTTCCGCTCGTATTTGCCCGTAAACATAAGCTCCGCCTGCAAGGTAAACGGTTTTATTGCTTTCAACGGGAATCGCACCGGCAGCATAAACGCCCGGCCCTAAATAGATGACATCTTCAGGGATGTTTTCCGGATCAATCGGATCGCTTTCTAGGGGGTTTGCGAAAAGATGAAGGGCGTTTTCATGAGCGGGACCTTCTCCGTCTTGATATTCCAGAACATAATTTCCCGAATAACTCAAGGTAAAACTGATCTTGTTTCCGTTTACAATCGGTTCAATACCATAAGACAAAGGCCGAACCACGACATTGTTTAAATTTGTTGCGCCGTTAACGGTAACTTCCAAATCTACTTCACCTTCAAAATCAAACAACACAATAGGCGCAGTTGTATTAGGTTCTGAAAAACTAAATATTCGGTTGTGATTAACTCTGCTTTCGTAAACGAATAAATCGACATCTTCAACTTTGACGCTGACCTTCTGTGAAGATTCAAGAAGATTCGGACCTTCATAAACTACCAGTTTGGTCTCCGTCACCGTCTTATCTTCAACATTATTTCCATTATTTTTTTCCGGTTCTTCATCGCAGTTACAGGCAACAAGAACGCAAGTTAAGAATAACAGCAAGAGAATCAATATTTTTCCGCGATATGTTTTCAAACAAATTCCTCCCTCTTCATTGATAAATGCTAGTACCCACAATTAACTCATCGCCATATAAAGCAAGTTCTTGGGGCGTTTTTGAAAAGATAAACTCTGCGCCCAAAGATTTGCCGTCATGAACTACCGTAACATTGCGGACATAATTTCCGATTGTAAGTTGAATATTATTTTCATCTAGGATTGTATTTCGATAAGTTATATTTTTTAAACTGATGTTCTGCACATAATGGTTGGTGCGATACTCATCACGCTTATCATAGGTGCCAGAAATTGTAATCTTCGGTGCTTTTTTTCCATGTAGAATCAAAACATCTTTCACAACTACATCTTCAATGCTTCCTAAAGAAGTTATAGTATGTTGCGAAGACCAGTTTTCACTGTAAAGAACACGAAAATCAATCAACTCATCATTGCCGTGGGCATCACCACTCCCCATTGAGGCATCTTCAACGGTAATTCTTTCCCAAAGCACATTCTTTATCTCTGCATTATTGCCGTTATGGATGCTGATAACAGGTTTATGTAAGGCATGTAAGACGGTGATATTGGAAAACTTAATATTCTCCATAACTTTCCCAACCGTCTCATAACCAATTTCCATTGCTTGAGCTAAATCCGTCCAGAGTGTACAGTTAGAAAAGACAATGTTTTTTGTTTCACCGTGAACGGAATGGTTTTCCCAACGCGGATAGTTTTTCACAACCAAACCATCGTCCCAACTGCGGACAAAGCACCCATCAACAGTAATCCCCTTGCAGGATTGAATTGAAATCCCGTCCCCATTACTCCGGGAAGTAATTATTTTTAAATTCTCAATTTTTGAATTTTCAATAAAATAAAAGTTTACCGCCCAACCGGCCGGATCAAGAATGCTGAAATCAGATAAATGAACATTCCGACAATTATTAAAATCAATCGGAATTGTTGCGCTACCGGTTCTTGCATTCCTCTCAAAAGTGCTCCCCGAAATAATGCCCTTGCCAAGAATCTTTATTTCTTCCGCATCCCGGGCATAAAAACGTCCCCGAACAACCGCACCCGGCGCTAAAAAGACCGTGGTGTTTGAAGTTAAAGTAATCTGATTGTTTTGGTCGATGAGCGAATTGTTATCCTTAGTATGGATACCTGGTTCAAAATAGAGATATTTTTCGGTATCCGGTTTAAATTTTTCTTTAGTAATTTCACTTACAAAGAAATGAATCGTGCGGCTAATATCACCGTTAATTTCTAAAACATAATTACCGGTGCTAGAAATTTCAAAAGTTAAAGATCTTTCCTCTAAATTCGCAACCGGAATAATGCCGGCGCTTAATGGTCTGAGCTTTGATTTATAATTAATGTCATACGGAAGTTTTACCGTAACCTCAACTTTTCCGTCTAGTTCAAAATAGCCAACCCCAGATGCTTTCCTTTTGTAATCATCCGGCGTCCAAACTTGGCTCGTATTTACAAGCACACTATATAAAGGGAGACGATTGTTCCCGATATAGACTTCGGCTTCTTGAAATTCTTCTACTCCTTCCGGAAGCGGATGGAAACATACCTGATTTTTAAGAGCTTTTGCTCCGTTTTCGTTTTGAGTTTCATCGCAACCGAAAAATAAAAAAACTAAGAAAATAATAATCAATATCTTAAAGATTTTTTTCATCATGCAATCCTAATTCCCGTCTCAATATCGATAATCGAAGCTTCTTTCAAATCAATATCAAAGGAAATTTCGGAAGTTCTAAAATGAGGTAGCAATATTTGTTGGTCTGCAACTTCAACAAGCAAGTATTTATCTTCTCCATAGTCAATAACATCTAAAGGCTTGGCTTTGATTTTTCCGCCAAAGGTTACGCTTTCCAGATTAAAGCGAAGTTCTAAAGGAACATCAAAAATCTTCCGATCACTGATTCCGAGCACTCTTTTAAGAATTTCTTCCGGACACTCAAGTTCAATCTCATTAACCACAAAAAGGACATCAAACTTAAGGCCATATTCATTTTTATTTTTCCGTTTTCTTTTTACAAGTTTACCTAAAAGCGCACTTTCTTTAGGCAAAGCTTTTTGGAAAGGAACACCGTTTCGGTAAAACTCAAGTTTTTTATAATCCAAGTCGAGACTGACGTCTCCTTTCAGTTCTTCTGAAAAGACACCCCATAAACTTTCCTTTCCAATCACAAGTCTAGTCAGATATTGGTCTTCAATTTTTTCCGAAAAAGCAACGGTTCCAGAAAAAGAATTACCTTTCCTGATGGCAGCAGTCGGAAAGATGATTTCAAATTCGCCTTCCAAAGTTTTTAAAGCTTCGGGAAGTTTAATTTTTTTTCCACAAAAATCCAGCTGTTGCGAGGCGATATTTACCGTTAATTTCTCCTTTTCCACCATTCGTTTCGAAACACATTCTTCAGTTTCTGAATCAAAGAAGTGCACTTCTTTAAAGTCAAAAGTTATTTCAATTAAGGCATTTTCCTCTACATCGGTAAAGCCCGGCAACTTAATAATCAATCCCGATAAACTATTTTCATATGGGGCGGTAGAATTGAGATCTAAATCTGAGTAGAGTAAGGTCTCGCTTCCCAAAATCTCTTTTTGCATAACTTTACAGGTGAGAGAAGCTGGGGTTTTTTTACTTGCGATATTGATATTTTCGGGACGAACGCCCATGATTAAGGGTTTACCCTTATGATAATCTTTATCAAGTTTAATGATATCCAAAGCATCAATAACTACTTTTTGATTATTCCCAAAGATTATTTCAGCCTTATCGCCATCTTTAAAGACATTCGCTGTAAAGAAATTCATCGAAGGAGAACCAATAAACCCAGCAACGAATTTATTCAGCGGATAGCGATAGAGATTCGTCGGCGTATCGATTTGTTGAACAAATCCGTCCTTCATCACCACGATTCTGTCCCCCATCGTCATCGCTTCAACTTGATCATGCGTAACATATATAAAAGTTGTTTGCAGTCTTTTATGGAGTTTGGTAATCTCGGTCCGCATCTGTGTTCTTAGTTTCGCATCCAAATTGGAAAGCGGTTCATCCAAAAGAAAAACTTTCGGTTCCCGAACAATTGCTCTTCCAAGTGAAACTCTTTGGCGTTGGCCTCCGCTTAAAGTATCCGGTTTTTGGTTTAGATGTTTTTCTAAACCAAGAATTTCAGCAGTACTGGTGACTTTTTCATGTATTTCTTCCTTTGGAACTTTCATCATTTTTAAAGGAAAAGCGATATTTTGGTAGACATTTAGATGTGGATAGAGTGAATAATTCTGAAAAACCATCGCCGTATCTCTTTCGCTTGGTCCCAAATCATTCACAATTTCATCATCAATTCTAATTTCTCCGGCTGTGATTTCTTCAAGACCGGCAATCATTCGTAATGATGTTGATTTTCCACAACCCGAAGGACCGACAAAAACGATAAATTCTTTGTCTTTGATTTCTAAATTTAAATCACTTACAGCTTTGGTACCGTTCGGGTAAACTTTGTATACATGTGATAAAGATAAACCGGCCATAAAACTCTCCCATTTTTTAAAACGTTTACATTTATTTTAACAGACAACTTAATAACTGACAATTGGAATATCCTGTTAATAAGTCGAAAAAACTGCTTATTTTTTTAATCCAAATAAAAAAATGCAGGGAATAATCCCTGCAATGTATGCTTTAAGGATGTGCTTGGTTCGCTTTCTCTATGGCTTTTTGAACCATTTGCCCGCATGTTCTTGAAGGTACTGAACCCCAACCTTCGCTTTTTACAACATCATAAACACCGAGTTCGCGTGCTATTTCTTCCTTTAAGGATTCTGCCATAATTCCACGACGTTTTCCCATTTATGCAAACCTCCTTTAAAAATAAATTCGCATACATTTATATTTTGTAAATAAAATAATATTTTATAACTTATAAAATTTGTAAGATTTTAAAAAAGCGGCATTTACCGCTTCAGAGCGTTGACAAAGTCAACGCTCATATTTTTTTATATAAATTAAAAACAAAAGTGGGATAAAGTGATTGATTTTCATATGATATAACCTTGTATTATAACGATTTATGCGTATTTTTAA
>DUTX01000151.1 GCA_012841865.1 Acholeplasmataceae bacterium
TAAATTGCCGGGTCTGGTTCTTCATAATTCATAGGTCTGATTCCCGCCAAACTATATTTCATTTCATAAAGCGAAAAATCAGCAACATTGATTAAGGTCTCAAGATCTTTGCCGTCATCGGGATACCAAGCAATTCCCATAGAAGCCTTCAATTTTTCGTAACAATTATCTCCCACTTCAACATAAGTTTCCTGGATTTTTGTCCGGACTTCGTTAATAATTTTGATTAGTTCCATATGTGTAGAGCCAACCAGCAAAGCCCAAAATTCGTCTCCAGACCTTCTTGAGACAATCGCATCATATTTTTCCAAGGTTTTGATTGCATCCGAAAAAGTAGTCAGGTATTTATCGCCAAATTCATGACCGTAGGTATCGTTGATAAACTTAAGTTTATCGATATCCCACATTAAGAGGGTCATTACTTTTCCTTCCGGATCTTCAAAATACTTTTCAGCTTCTTTGGTAAAGGCGGGTCTTAAATAGAGATTAGTTAAATGGTCGAAATCTCTTTCCTTCTCCAAACGCTCTATTTCTAAAACCTGGTTTGTGCTGTCGTTTACAATCCCAAGCAAAAAGGGCTTTTCTTGGTTTGTTGTAATATTGACCCATTTATCGGCGCCGATTCGGTAGGTAGAAGCTATATCGGGATGGGGGTTTGCGGTAATAAAATCAAAAAAACTTTGGAAATCTTGATAAGGGTAATAGCCTTCAACTTCATCTAACTCACAGATATCAAAAAATGATTGCGTTAAGTAAACATCCTTTCGATCAACCGAAAAAAAGATGCCGATAGAAAAACGATCTATGGCGATCGAAAGCGTCGAAGAGTAGCTTAAAGCACTTTGATTTAATTTTTCCACCGAATCAATCAAAGAATTTAATTCTTTGATCTTGGTTTTTGGAATTTTCGTCGTGCTCCCGAATGCAACTTTCTCCAAATCATAATTGATTCGCTTTAACGGTCTGGAAATAAATCTAATCGAAAGAATAATAATGATATTTCCGAAAAACACAGTTAAAGCTATTGAGATAATCGCAATCAGAGTTATCTTCTGCTTCAATAAACTATTATCTTCTTTGGAAAAGTTAACGATAAAAATTATCAGTAGGAATATAATGCTTTGAAGAATTACCAAAAGAAGACTGGCATATTTAATTACTTTTGATATTGAAAAATCTTTTTTCATAGCTTCTCCACTTCAATAACAACAGCAACTCAAGTCATCAATATTATTATAATCAAAAAAGGAAAGATTTGTCAAGAAATTATCGTTCGAAAGTAGATTTCAAATGCTACTTAAAGTCCTCATTTGCTTGAATAAACGATAATAATAGAGAAAAAACAGTTCGGATTCTCCGAACTGTTATTTAAACCATGACTTTACAGTAACAGCTGTCTCGGTATGCTGTCGGTAGAAATTAAAAATAATTACTATCATTCATCTTGACGGTCAGTTAATCTGATTTATAATTCATTCCTCAGAATGTACTTGGATGAGATCTACGATAAAGTGCTCTATCGTCATAGTTTTTAAATGAAATTTATCATCAGATATATTTCCGACTTTGATTTGAAATATAAATTGAAAAGTAGTTTCTGCTTCTAAAATATATTTATTAAAAAGTTCAAGTCTGCCCGCTTCGGCGGCACTTAACAAAATTTCAGTTTCCGTAGGTTCAGAAAAGGAAACAATAAAATAATTTAATAACTCTTCTTCTTCGGTAAAAATATCATTCATTCTTACACTTAAAAAACCGGATACAGTTCCGATATTGGTTACGGTTAGTTTAAATGTGTAAA
>DUTX01000152.1 GCA_012841865.1 Acholeplasmataceae bacterium
ACAGCAATTGTTACACTAGTTTGTTTCTCTCTGGTATTGTTAGCAGTTGTTAGCGGAATAATTTTTCTTTTCATAAATGAGAAAAGAGATTAAAAAACTAAGTAATAAAGTAGAAAAACTGAAAAAGCTGTAAACTTAAGGAATCGTTTGTTTACTTAAGTTTACAGCTTTTTATTATCGAATAATACTGGAAGTAGATACAAAAATACTTAAAATGCTCCAGGATAAAAAACAGAAGATAAGATAACGAAAGTGAAGCTGGCATAATCTAGGAATAACCCAGTTATAAAATTCCTACTTTTCGAATTTTAGGTATTTTAATAACAAAAATAACAAATTATTTTGTAAAAAGTATTGTTTTTAGCCTAATCAACATAATTTGACAACCTTCGTAATGATAACAGATTATAATATTTATAACTATATATAAAGGAGGAGAATATGCACTTAAGGAAGGTTGATTTTTCCTATCTTTCGCCAAGAAGCGAAGATATTGAGCGACCATTATTGAATATGGACACGGACGAGCATTTATATCGTTCTCCATTTCAAAGAGATCGTGACAGAATAATTCATTCGCGCGCGTTCAGACGTATGTATAATAAAACACAAATCTTTTTAGCAGGCGATAATGATTATGCTCGAACAAGATTAACTCATACCCTAGAAGTTGATCAAATTGCGAGAACAATCGCCAAGTTCTTAAATCTGGACGTAGATTTAACTTAAGCTATTGCTTTGGGCCATGATATTGGACATACACCATTTGGACATGTTAGTGAAGCTGCTTTGCATGATATTATGTGTTGTGATAATATTAGCTTTGGAAAAGGCTTTAAACATAATTGGCAATCTTTGATAATTCCGACTTTACTTGAATGGGAAATGAATCTCACAAATTATACATTATATGGCATATTAAATCATACTAATTTAGCTAAAGATGAAAAATATACAAAAGATAGTCTAGATTATTATTTTAACTAAGAGATTCAAAGAGGTAAAAAAGATGAGAATAATGAAATTATTAAAGTTAACGCTTTGGAGTTTCTTTCCGGGAAACACAGCCTAGAAGCAGCAATTGTCAATATGGCAGATGAAATTGCTCAAAGACATCATGATATAGAAGATGGAATTGAATATAATTTAATTTCTAAAGATATACTAATGAGAGAATTATCGGAAAGAAGGATAAACCAATTAGAAAAAGCGTATTATGAAAGATTTCCAAAGTTTCATAAAAGCATAGAATACTTTTTTAAAGATATTCGTAATTCAATACTCACAGTAAGGAAAAAAGGTTTTTTATTTAAAAAGATTTATGGTAAGATTATTGTCAATATTTTAACAACCGACCTAATATTAAATATTATTTATAATTTAGAAAAATAACCTTATAAAAAAATAACAGATTTTAAAGAAGTAGATATTAACAATATAGTTAGACAAAGTGAAATATTATATGAAGATGACCAAAATTTCAAAAGGATCTTAAAAGATTTAATTCATAACTCAGATAAAGTAAAAGATATGAACCAAAAAGGAAGCAATACTATTAAGAAATTATTTAACCTATATCTAGAGCATCCGGAGGAATTACCGGATAATGTAATAAAACATTTCTATGTAGACTTTACATTCGGAATTAATCAACCTATTGATTTTTATACTTATGAACTTAGAGACGATTTTTTAATGAATTATGAGATAAGTAAAAAGTCTAACAACAGTAGAAAAATTTAAATCTTTATATTATAGAACCATATGTAACCATATAGCTTCGATGACAGATCTGTATTGTATTAAAAATTTTAGGTTAAATTATGAAAAACACTTAGGGAATATTTACTATTTTCATTAATTAAGGTTCTTTTTAAGATAAAACTGGTAACCCATAATTTTTCTATTTAAATACTTTCCATCTTTAAGAGCATTCAGTTTAATCTTAGCTGAATGCTTTTTATATAAATACATTGTTTTGGGGTTTAGCTGATAATCTTCTGCTGCCAACTCTTTTACATAAAGTGATAACCCTGTTATATTAATGAAGTACCTTTAATAGTTCTTTTAATGTAGTAATGGTTAAGCAAAACAATTTAAGTGTCATTGACTGCAAAAAAGATATTTGATAAAATATGGTCAAAGCATATGGGGATGCTTAAAATGAATATTCAATTTTTTAGATTTGATAAAAATAATTTATTACTTAAATTTTTTCTTTTAAGTTTTCTAATATTTGCATCTTTTAATCTTTCCGGTTGTGTCATTGATTTATCAGAAATTTCTACTCATATGTCGATGACAATCCGAAAAGCATATTTAAATCAGTTTATGCTGTCGAATGATCCTAATGCTCGCTTGGAAGAAATTGATTATCATCAATTCTTAAGAAGATTTCCCGACGGAAATCGTTATGTGTATTTGTTTGCCTGGGAAGTATATGAAGATACTGGAAGTTGGCAGATAACACTAGAAGAGACAACCTTTAGTTTTGAACACGAAGTAAAATTTTTAGTTTATCGCTCTACCACTGATTCTTTTTATACAGTTGAAGAAGCTATTGCCATGCAACTTTTTACAATAACTCAATTCGAGGAAGTTTTAATAAATTTTAATATTTTCATTTCAAAATCTTAAGTTTAAAATATCTAGGATAAAGGGGATTGTAATCATCCATTTTATAAGAAAAGGGATTATGGTTACTATTCTAGGAGGTTTGAGATGCTTATATGGAATAGTAAAAAAGTTATTTTTGAAGAAGACAAATTAATAATAAATAAAAGAAAAAAAATAGTAATTAATTATAATGAAATCGAAAAATGCTGGTATACGTATCGCACTACAAAATCCACATTTTCTATAATGTTAAATCGTGTAGGAGGTATTCTTCCGGGTTGGTTAATGATTAATCTTTCAAAAAATCACAAAGGTTTTCAAAAAGCCTATGCAATTCGATTAAAACCTGAAGAAATAGAAAAAACACCAAAAGCATTGAAAGATAAAATAATCTTTAATAAAAGCAGTGTGTTTGATGATTAAAATTTTAATAATGCTGTATATTTAGACATTTTAATACTATTCATCAAAAAATATTAATTTCTTGGTATTAATTAATTTGACTTTATAATGATTGATGAATCAGAGCTTGCTGTAACGCATTATTAATTTCAAATAGTATTGGTTCATAAGCTGGGTGGTTACCATGAAAAAGTTTTTTATAGATTTAACAGGTATTCATTTATTGAAAAATCTTAATTAATGTCTAGACAATTATCTAAAATCTCAGAATATTTGAAATAGTATTCTAATGAATTTGAAATCCTGGCTGATTCTTTATTTATCATTTGATTTTTTATTTCGACATTATTTTTCTAAAGGTTTTATTATTATGAAATTTGAAGGTTTAGTTGTTTTACCTATTGAGTATATATAAATATGATTTATTTAAGAAAAAAGCTAAGGAAAAAAATCTTACAATTCCTTAGCTTTTTCTTTGTTTGAGAGTTGTTTCAGATAAACTTAAATATTCTTTTTATTTATTGCTGATTGCATCAACCGGTTTTTTCCTTGCAATCCGATAGACAGGTAAAAAGCTTGCAGCTAGGGCAACAAAGATACTGATAAAGAGGAGGATGACTATTTGTCTGATTGATAAGTTAAAGACTGTTACCGTCAATCCTACATCCGATCTTAGCGAGTTATTGATAAGTCTTACCACAATAAAGGTAGAAATAGAAGCTAAGAAGAAGTTTATTATAGCTATGATGATTGCTTCGTTAAAGAATATTTGGAAAACATCATTGCTTCTTGCGCCGATAGCCCTTAAAATTCCAATTTCGCGTCTTTTTAGGTTGACGCTGCTTGCAATAAAATTACTCAACATTAGAGCTGAAAACACCGCAAAAGCCATTCCGATATAGACAAATACATGAGCAACATTTTCAACTAAATCATTTGCCATTTCCAACATCGGTGTGGCGGAATTTTTCAAAGGATAGGAAATTGAATCTTCCATTTGATAGCTGAACTCCGCAATCTTATGGATTTTGTTTCTTTGGTCAGGCATTTTTGCAATCGCAAATTTATAAGGCTCTTGTCTTCCAAGCGTTTCCAGTTCTGCATAAAACTCATCGTCAACAATAATGAGGCTTGGAGTATCAAAATTTGTAGTTAAAAAGACTCCGACAACTTTGGCTAGGGAATAATCACTATCTCCGATAATGTAGTTGTGGTATTCTTTTTGAACTTCAATATCTTCAATTTGTTGGAAAACCGGAGCAAGATGGGAATAGGATTCCATTTCAAGTTCAAATCCGGTTTTTTCTCCGTAGATGTTTTCAATATAACCTTCGCTAATTAGATAAAGCGCATATTCATTAATTTTATTTTCTTCCGGATAATCGTTACCATCTTCACCAAATCTTTTAAGGAAGAAGCCTTTGGCTTCTGCTTCCAGATAGTTTTCCTCAGCATATTCGCGGATGATCTGCTCGGAAATTCTATATAAGTGGTCATCAATCCTGCCGGTAAAACCACCATAAGTTATTTCGTTTTGATAGGACCAGCGGAAAGAATCAGCATCAACGATAATTTCATTCTCCGCAAGAGCAGTTTTGTTTTTGTTGAAGAAGATAATATTTTCTTTTTCAAAATTATCTAATTTGTCAACATATTCTGCATAATATCCAACCTGTTGATTGTAATAACCAAGGTGAGCATTATTGCGGATAACTACATTTTGGTTTAAGTTTTCGATAAGCTTGTCAATTAAGCCAATGTTTACAAAACCCAAGGCATGGTATCCATATTGGATTACGGTTCTAAATTCTTGAATTAAGAAATAATTGTCTCCAAAGGATGTTTTTAAGCTTTCATAGCGAGTGGAAACAAAGTTTGTGTCAATGATTCCAGTCACTTTAAAGGTTAATTCTTGGGATGTACTATAGTTTCTTAAGATAAGAGTTTTTCCGATTAAATCAGTATAAGTTTTAAAGCTATCTGGCTTGAAATCTTTCAACTCATTTTTATCATCATAATAACTATAACCTTTTTTTGTAAAGTGTTCAAAAATATAATCGGTTACGGCAATCTCATCATCTGCATTCGGCATTTTTCCATGGACAGTAAAACCAAGTTCCTCAAGTTCTTGCTTCGTAAACTCCGCAAATCCCGAGATTGAATCTAAATAATACATATCATAATCTCTGATAATTGACTGCGAAAAATTAGTATCAATTCTGAAGGCGCCTGAATAATCCTCTGAGCCACCGGTGTAGACGGGTTTAAAATTAAGTCCGAGTTCTTTGCCGATGCTTTCATTCAAGCCATCAATATCTTCTTTTGATAAAGTTAAATCAATAGTTCGTTTATAATTATCAATTTCCATTGTTTTCGATTTTGAAAATGCAATTGCATCAATTTCGCCGTCAATGATTGAGTTGACCGTCGCGTCAATTTTATTATAAGCAGCAAGAGAATCCGCAACTCCGAAAAGAGTAAAAGCTACTAAAGATAATAGAATGGTGAAGAAAAGCCGGAATTTTTTGTGTTTTAGTCCGCTTGCTCCCATTCTGAAAGCCATTTTGGAAGGAAGGCGGGATTTAATCATTGTAAACGCGCCGGCATATGATTTTAAATCAATATTTTCCGTCTCCACAAAGACCTCGCGCGTTTGAAATTCAACTTCATTTTTACTGATGATGTTAAGTTGTTTTTCTTTTTCGAGATAGTTGTTAATCATTTCCAGATCTCTTGGGGTTAATTTATAGCCCTCTCTAACAACCAAACCTTCATTTTCAACAAATTGAATATTTGGAGAATCAGTTGCCCCATTGCTAAGGGTTTTTTTTGAAATATCGCTGATAATCTTACCGTCAGCTAATTCAATGACTCTGTCACCATATGTTTCCGCAAACTCCCGATCATGGGAGACAACCAGAACAAGTTTTTCTTGGGATAATTTCTTTAAGATATCAAAAATCTGAAGTCCTGTTTTGCTGTCTAGAGCCCCAGTCGGTTCATCCGCAAGGATAATATCCGGGTTTTTTACAAGCGCTCTTGCAATCGCGACTCTTTGTCTTTGCCCGCCTGAGAGTTCATTGGGTCTCCTGTTTCCGTAGCCGGCAAGATCAAGAGTGTCTAAAATTTTGCTTACTTCTTCATTGCTAGCTTTTCTTCCCTGAAGTTCAATTGCAAGCGCAATGTTGGCGCCGACAGTAAATTCTTCAAGAATATTATATTCTTGAAAAATAAAACCGACATAAGTATTCCGATAGGAGTCAAAATTACCCTGAGTAAAATCTTTTGTTGATTTTCCTTTAATAATAATGTCGCCTTCATCGTACTTATCCAAACCTCCGAGGAGATTCAGAAGCGTTGACTTTCCACTCCCAGACTTACCGAGAATAAAAACTAAGCCCTTGTCTTCAATTTTTAAATTGACCCTGTTTAAAGCAACAACCGGTACCCCTTTTTTGGGAACATAAGTTTTAGTGAGGTTTTTTATTTCAAGCATAACTAATTCCTTTCCTAAATTCTAATAATCAAAGTTTAGTATACTTATTATACCATACTGAATCTTATTCCTCTAGATATATCTCGAATTTAGATTAGAATCAAGTTTAAATTATTACCATTAATTAGAATTTTTTAGCTTTTTGGGATAGGAAATACAAGTTAAATATGGTATAATATAGTAAAATCAATTGAATTCACTTGAAAAATGCATAATCAAGCAAAAATGCTTGTGGGAGTTGAGATGATGGAAAAATATGTTGCGTTAATTGCGGATTTAAAAGACTCACGGGAACTAACTGAAAAAGCAAGGATTGAATGTCAAGAGAAGTTGTATACAATTATTAATAAGTTAAATCTAATTTTAAATAATTCTTTATTTAAAAAACTTGTTTTCTCTGCCGGGGACAGCATTCAAGGCTTGTTTTATAATTTAAAAGATGCAATTTATTGTTATTATTTAATAAAGAATTTCCTTTATCCTTATGAGATTCGCTCTGGGATTGGACTTGGTTCGATTTATAATCTTACTCCTAACCTTGAAAACGAAAATGATTCTAATTACATGGATGGGGATGCTTATCATCAAGCTGATTTTGCTTTAGAAATAAGCAAAGCAGAAGATTTATCTCTTATAATAAAATCTGATAATCTTAAAAATGATGTTTTACTAAATCAATTGTTTCACTCAATTGCTGTCCTCGAAAAAAAACAAACCAAAAAGCAACGAGAAATAAATATCATGATTAATATTTTAGCTCCAGCATTATTTGAATCATTTCTTCAAGAAGACAAGTATAATGAATATCGCGATTTAATTAAGTTGTTGCTTCAAAAAAATATTTCCAGTTATAAGATAACTTCTGAATCGATTGATAATATTAATTTTTTAGATCTAACAAATAAAGGATTTGGTTTAGATAATGTCTTTAATGAAAAAAGGATTTTTTTGAAAGAACCAATTAACCCAAGTGTTCATTTACAAATCAGTGAAATTTTAGGAATTACCCGTGAAAGTGTTCGCCAAACGGTTGAAAGCGGCTTAATGAATGAAATTCGCAGATTAGAAATTCTAGCTTTATTAAATTCCAATTAAGAGGAGGGAGAACGATGGAATTTTTTATTCTTTTTGTAATTGCTCATTTACTGGGAGATTATGTTTTTCAACCCTACTATTTTTCCGAAAAGAAAAAAGAAAAAATTAATTATGTCCTTTTACATAGTCTGATTTATACGGCGCTCTCCTTTCTTGTCGTCTTAATGATTAAAGGCACAATCGTTAAAATAATGTTTCCGGTGATTATCTTTACCAGCCACTTAGTAATTGATTTTTTGAGAATTAAGTTTGACCGCAAACATCCCGGTGTTAAAGCCCAATTCATTAGTTTTATCTTTGACCAAGCCTTACATATTTTGATTTTCTTGCTCTTAGTTCAGGGGCTTGACCAAAAAAATACAAGCAGTTTCGGTGTTGCGGTTTATGATTGGTTTGTTAAGATGATTGCGCCGCTTAGTTTAAATTATTTCTTGAAGTTAGTGATAGCATATTTAATCATCCTTTCGCCTTCCTCAGTTTTTATAAAACACTTTTTTAATCTATTTTTTAAAAAAGATTTATGCGACGAGGGCGAAAACAAAGCCGGTTCAATTATCGGTAAACTGGAAAGATTAGTAATCCTTACCCTTGGAATCATGGGTTTATATACTGCGGTTGCTTTGGTTTTTACAGCCAAATCAATTGCTCGCTATAAACAGTTAGAAGAAAAGGAGTTTGCGGAAAGGTATTTAATCGGCACTTTGCTCAGTTTATTTATTGCAGTATTAGGTATAATTTTTGTAAGAATGTAGAGATAATCATAAGCAAGAATTTTCGGAAAGAAATCTTGCTTTTTTAGCAGCGTTATGCATATTTAAGTAAAGAATTAGAGGATTAAGGAGGATAAGGTGAAAAAAATCGGGTTTTTATTTGTGGTTTTATTGTTTGTCTTTGCTGGCTGTTTTCCTTCAAAGCCAAACGAAGAAGAAAAAGAAGAATATGAACTCTCTATAGATAGTAGTTTTCAAACAAATTATGAAGTGGGCGATGCTAAGCCCAATTGGCTGGATGCGGTGATTTTTAAAAGGGGAGGTCAAGAAATTGAAAAGCTGGGAATATTGGTTGATGATTCTGATGTCAATCTGAAAATTGCCGGAACTTATGAAGTGATTTTTAAATTTGACCTCGGAAATAATCATTTCCTAACCAAGACATTAAAAATAGTCGTGAGTGAACCCAAAGAAGAAATTATAATGAAATTTTTAAGCTTTGAGTGCGATGTTCAAAATGCAAATAGATATGATCTTGTTACATTTAGAATCATTTTAGATAATCCTCAAGCTTATGAGATTGTGAGTGTAAAAATTAATTCTTTTAAATACAGTGAGTTTAAGGAAGAGTCCAGTCCAAATAAAATCCTGATTGATCTTTCAATGGCTGAAGGCGGACTCTTAAACTTTGAGTTAACGGAATTACAGTATAAAGTAAAACAGGAAATCAGATATTTAAGAATAAATAGTAGCATTACCATTGATGTGTTTGATCCTGGTGACGGCACAAAGGAAAATCCTTATAAAATATTCACTTGTGAAGAATTTGATCAGATCAGGAATGAATTAAGCGCGCATTATATTCTGATGAATGATTTGGACTTTACTCTATATGATGCAAATGAATTTGAAGCAGACGGTAATTGGGAACCCTTGGGAGATGAAAACACTCCTTTCAGTGGCAGTTTAAACGGAAACGGTTATACAATTAGGAATATTAAAATCAATCAACCCAGTAGAGACTATCTAGGTTTGTTTGGATATTTGAGCGGTGAAGTCTATGATTTGGTTTTAGGGGATGTCTCAATTATTGGTAAAGACTATGTCGGTGCGGTTGCGGGATATATTAAAGAAAATCCTGCTCTTAATCGTCTTTACATAACCGGTAATGTTTGGGGCGAAAACAATGTCGGAGGAGTCGCGGGCAAGGTAGAAGGCGGGATTGTTTTTGATCTTTCCTCCACGGTTAATGTAACAGGAAAAAATAATGTCGGCGGAATTGTCGGTTCTTCAATTGCTTCTTTCTATCTTCCTCCCGATGATATAATTTATACAAATCTCGAATATATTTTTTCCTTCGGTAAAGTAAGCGGCTTAACTGCTGTCGGTGGGATTGTCGGCAATTTTATAGGCGCGCTTTATCACGGGACTTACTTTTTTGGACGTTTAGAAGCGCCGAAAGAAGAACTTGGCTTTAATGGAACAAACTGGAACTACCAAGATCTGATCATTTTTAAGAGTTTTAAGTTAAGCAGATATTGGGATTTAAGCCCTTTGGAAAATAATTGCTTACCTAAAGTAAAGATTAAGGATAGCACATTAACGCAAGAAGATATTAGATTAATCTCAGTTGAAGCAAGCGCCCAAAATCATCTTTATTTGGATGAATCTTTTAATTATTTTATTATCTGCGTTGAGCTTGGTAATACGGGCGGACTAGCAGTTGATTCGGTAATTATCAACGGAGAAGAATATTCTCTATTTGAGGAAGAATCAACCACTGAGAGGATAATTATTAAAATCGAACATAACCCAGTTGAATCCGGAATTGTGGAATATAAAATAGAGGACATTTTCTTTAAGAGTAAGCTTCCGGTTGTTATCCAAAAGCCCAAATTTCAGGCCGAGGTTTACAAAAAGATTTCTGATCTTAACGGCTTAGATGCCATCCGGAACCATTTAAATGGTTGTTATGAATTAGTCAGTGACCTTGATTTATCAGAATCTGATTGGCAGCCGCTCGGAGAAGACCAAAGCTTTGGCGGAATCTTCAACGGAAACGGCAATAAAATTTCCGGCTTATATCTTGAAGACGAAGGAGTTGAGCGTTTTGGCTTATTCTTTCGTATCGGTAGCAAGGGAATTGTTAAAAACCTGGTGCTAGAAGATTTTTATTTAAAAGGTTTGAATTATATTGGAGGGTTATCAGTATACAATTCGGGAACAATTGAAAATGTTTCTGTTTACGGCGAATTTTTTGGTTACAGCAATGTCGGCAGTTTAGTTGGAATCAACTACGGCAGCGTCAACAATTGTTTTGGAGAAGTTAAAGTTAGCGGCACTTATAAAATCGGTGGTTTAATCGGAATAAATTCGGACGGCCTAATATATTCATCAGAAGCAAATGTTCAAGTAAGCGGGAAAGAAACGGTTGGAGGATTGACCGGTGCTAATTTTGGGACGATAGATTCTTCATTTGCTTCGGGAACGATTACCGGTGATTCTAGGGTTGGCGGTTTGGTTGGTACCGGCGGAAAAATAAGAAACTCCTCTGCTCTTGCGGAAGTTTATGGAAAGGATTTTGTCGGGGGCTTGGTCGGCAAATGTTCATTATCCGTTAGTTATTCTTATTTCCTCGGAAGAGTAGAAGGAAGCGGAACTGGGATCGGTGGTCTAATCGGTCATGTTGTTAATGAGTATGGGAAGGTAAATATTTTTTATTCCTATGCAAATGCTGATATAGTTGGCGGAAGTGATACCGGGGGCATAGTTGGAAGAAACGAAAACGGTTATTTGAAATATTGTTATTTTTCCGGAAATGTTGCAGGCGCAACAAATGTCGGGGGCTTGGTTGGAGTCAATTTGCATTTTAAGGATTTTCTCAGCCATATTGAAAATAGTTATTCGAGTGGTACAATTCAAGGAAATGAAAATGTCGGTGGTTTAGTCGGTGTTAATGCCGGGATAATTGAATGTTCTTTCTCCTTAGCAAATGTAGTAGGAGTAACAAATGTTGGGGGCTTTCTTGGTCTCCAAACAGGCGAAGAAGTTAAAAATTCTTTTGCTTCCGGAAATGTAACCGGAGAGGTAAAGGTCGGCCGTTTTATTGGTCATCTGAACTCTGGGAAAACCTTTAATAT
Source organism: Acholeplasmataceae bacterium (assembly GCA_012841865.1). Classification (GTDB taxonomy): domain Bacteria; phylum Bacillota_I; class Bacilli_A; order ML615J-28; family CAG-698; genus DTU067. The sequence goes on from DUTX01000152.1 coordinate 11,460, forward strand.
TTTTTATTATGAAAACCAAATAATTCAAGGAGATGAAAACAGTTTTGGAATACCAGTAACATATACTGAATTAAAAAGCGAGGATTGGTATTTCGGAATCGGCTTTTCAACTAATGTCTGGGACTATTCTTTAGTCGAAGCCGGTTTTTTTCCGAAACTAATTAACCTTGAACAAAATTGTATCAAAATCCCTAGCTAAGAAAACCGTGTAAAACCACGGTTTTTTCATTTCTTTTAAAAGAAAAAGAAATCTGTTAAAATAGAAGCATAAACAAATATAAGGAGGAACTTATGAAAACATTAGGAATTGGGGGCGCATTTATTCGCGTCAAGGATTTAGAGAAAATGCAAGCTTGGTATCACGAAGTCTTAAAGATTGAATTTCAGGATTGGCATGGTGCGGTTTTTCTTGGTACACCTAAGTCTTGTACAATTTTTTCGTTTTTCTCTGAAACAAACGACTATTTTCCAAAAGAACAACAAGTAATGTTGAATTTTCAAATTGAGAATATGGAAGAATTTTTAAAACATCTAGAAACATTAAAAATTGAACCGGTTAAGGAAACGGAAAATGGCGATTTTGGCAAATTGTTTGGTTAAAGGATCCGGACGGTAATTTAATTGAAGTTTGGGAAAGAGGGAAGTATTAAAAAAATCACGAAAACGTTTTATTTTTTTCTTGACAAATAAAAAAGAGAATGATAATATAAGGGTGTGTGCACGAGCACAAGACGAAATATTGAGATCTGAATGGAGAGAATGAGATGAAATTTGATGACCTAAAAAGAATAGGGAAAATTGAGTATAAAGGATCTAAAAACAAAGAGAAATTTTGCTTTAAATATTATAATCCCGAAGAAGTAATCTTTGGTAAAAAAATGAAAGACCATTTAAAATTTGCCCTCAGTTATTGGCATACCTTGGTTGCGGAAGGGATTGATATGTTTGGCGATGCAACCATGGACAAAAGTTTTGGTCAAAATGATCCCTTAGAAAAGTATAAAGCAAAAGCAGAATTTTGTTTTAAATTAATGGATATCTTAGGGATTGATTATTATTGCTTCCATGATGTCGATATTGCTCCCAAAGGAAAAGACTTAAAGGAAACCTTTGCTTTCTTTGACCAAATGGTTGACTACTTAGCTTCCTTACAGAAGAAATACAATAAAAAGCTTCTTTGGGCTACAGCAAATAATTTTTCCGCAAAGAAATTTATGGTCGGTGCCGCAACCTCACCAAATGCCGATGTTTATACCATCGCCGCAGCAAAAGTGAAAAAGACCATTGATGCAACCATAAAACTGGGAGGATCCGGCTATGTCTTTTGGGGTGGAAGAGAAGGCTATGAAACACTTCTTAATACCGATATGGAAAAGGAATTAGACAATCTTGCAACTTTCTTAAAACTGGCTCGAGATTATGGCAGGGAAAATGGCTTTAAAGGCGATTTTCTGATTGAGCCGAAACCAATGGAACCGACCAAACATCAATATGATTTTGATACCGCAACCGCAATCGGCTTCTTAAGAAAACATAATCTCTTAGCTGATTTTAAAATCAATATCGAAGCGAACCATGCTACACTTGCCGGTCATACTTTCGAACATGAACTAAGGACCGCCGCGATTGATAATATGCTAGGTTCAATCGATGCCAACGAAGGCGATGTCCTCCTCGGTTGGGATACGGATCATTTCCCCAAAGATGTTTATGGCTCGACACTCGCAATGTATGAAATCTTAAAAGCCGGCGGCTTTAAAAACGGAGGTATTAACTTTGATGCGAGAACAAGGAGAGCATCGAACACCGTTGAGGATTTAGTCCTTGCTTATATCATGGGGATGGATACATATGCCCTCGGTTTAAGAAAAGCGGTAGCCTTGATTGAAGACGGCAGATTGGATGAGTTTGTGAAAGAGAGATACGATTCTTATAATCATGGCATCGGTAAAAGAATCTCTGAAAAAGAAGTGACTTTAGAAGAACTTTATGAGTATGCACTTTCGATTGAGGATTTAGAAGTAGAAAGCGGCCGTCAGGAGTATTTGGAAAGCATCATCAATCAAATAATGTTCTCATAAAGAATAAAAAGAAAGCGAGCTAATTATGTATATAGGTATTGATTTAGGAACAACAGGCGTTAAGGTAATTTTGGTTGACAAAAACGGAAAGATGATTAACTCCGTTACCGAAAATTATGAGTTGTTAACGCCGAGGCCGTTATGGACCGAACAAAACCCTGATGATTGGTATCAAAGTACATTAAGAGCCCTTAAAAAATGTATTCAAAGCAATGAAGAAAAGATTAAAGCTCTTTCCTTTTCCGGTCAAATGCACGGTTTGGTAATCTTAGATGAAAATGATCAAGTGATCAGACCGGCGATTTTATGGAACGATCAAAGAACAATTGTAGAAACTGATTATCTAAATCAGCATTTTACCGTCGAGAAGTTGCTAGCTGAGACGGGAAATGTTGCCTTAACGGGTTTTACGGCCCCGAAAATCTTATGGGTTAAAAATAATGAACCCGAAAATTTTCAAAAGATCAAAAAAATAATGTTACCGAAGGATTACTTGGTTTACAAATTTACAAAAAAATTTGTAACCGATGTATCCGATATTTCCGGCTCTTTGTTGTTTAATGTTAAAGCCAAAACCTATAGTAAAGCAATGTTAGCTTTTTTAGGACTTGATATAAAGCAATTTCCTCTGGTTTTGGAAAGCAGTGAAGTCGTGGGAGAGTTAGTTCATGAAGCAGCAAAAGAACTAAATCTTCCCCAAAGCGTAAAAGTGATCGTTGGTGGCGGCGACCAAGCAATCGGTGCGATTGGAACCGGAACCGTTAACGACGGCGATATTAATATTTCCTTAGGCACAAGCGGTGTTGTCTTTGTTGCTTCTGATAATTATTCGGTTGACAAAAAATCATTCCTACACTCCTTTGCACATGCAAATCATAAGTATCATTTAATGGGGGTCACCCTTGCGGCCGCAGGTTCGTTCAAGTGGTGGAAAGAATCGTTTTTTCCTCATAAATCTTATGATGAAATCTTTAATGATTTAGTCAAAACGAATAGCGATGATACGCTTTATTATTTACCTTATATTTCCGGGGAAAGATCGCCTCTAAATAATCCGTTTGCGAAAGGAACATTCAGCGGTTTTACAGCAAATCATAAACCTGAAAACTTCAGTCGCGCGGTAATTGAAGGCATTGTCTTTTCACTGCGTCATTGTTATGATGTGATTAAAAGTTTAAATGTTAATTCAAAACAAATCAGAATCACAGGCGGAGGCGCTAAAAACGACCATTGGTGTCAAATGGTTGCCGATGTCTTTAATATCCCGGTCCAAAAACCAGTGGTGACCGAAGGTTCGTCTTTGGGTGCCGCAATCATGGCCATGGTCGGGGACGGCCTATTTCCTGATGTCTTTACTGCCTGTGCAAACATCATCAAGGTTGAAAAGGAATTTGTCCCAAAGTTGGATAATGTTCAGATTTACCAAAAAAAATATCAAACTTATTTACTGTTAGCAGAAAGCGTAAAACCTTTCTTTGAGAAATTCAAATAGATTTCAGGAGGAGGAGGCAATATGTCAATAACAATCAAGAAAATTGCTGAATTATCCAATGTATCAAGAGGGACAGTCGATCGTGTTATTCACAACCGTGGGGGTGTGAGCGAAGAAAACAGGAAAAAGATTGAGTATATCATTAAAAAGTATAATTATAAATCCAATCGCCACGCCCAGGGTTTAGTGAATTCCAAGAAAACTTTTCGGGTCGGAGTCGTTATTAATAATATCGGCAATGAATTTTTTGACTATGTTTTGGAAGGCTTAATGTATGAGGCCAATAAAAGCAGCAATATCAATTTAATCATTAAGAATTTTAAAGGTTATGATGAAGAAAAACAAATCGAAGCAATCGACAGTATAATGAAGGAAAATATCCAAGCTTTAATTATCAACCCTTTTAATACAAAGAAGGTTATCGAGAAACTAAGTCAGATTAAAATTCCGATTGTTTTAATGAATAATGACATTGATATCGAAAAGTTAGCTTTTGTTGGTTGTGATTATTACAACAGCGGGCAATTAAGCGGCGATATTGCCAATATTGCTCTCCCTAGTGGCGGAAATGTCGCAATCATTGTTGGTTCCTATAAAATCAGAGGTCATGTTGAGCGAATCGAAGGCTTTAAAGATGCTTTTAAAAGTAAAGGTAAACAAGTCCAAACTTTTGAAAACCAAGACGATGATGAACAATCTTATCTATTAACCAAAGATATCATCCTCAGCAATGGTTATGACTTAATTTATTATGCGGCAGCGGGAATCTCCGGCGGACTGAAAGCAATTGCGGAAACTGGTTCAAAGATTAAAGTTATTACGGTTGACGAAACTAAAGCTGTCCGAAAAGCTTTGGCGGAAGGAAAGATCCTTGCAACAATCACTCAACAACCTTATAAACAGGGAAGCCGTTCGCTTCAGATTGTCAGAGATTATTTGGTTTATAATAGCAAACCCTTAGATGTCCAAAATATGACCGGAAATCGCGTTCATCTTAAAAATATGAAGTTTCCGGTTGAAAAATAGGATTCCTTATTTCCTGAAATTATTTGCTATTGACAGCATAGCATTTTAATGCTATCATAAGCGGGTGTGCACGAGCACAGACTATAAAAATAGTCATGAAAACGCTAAATATTAACAATTGACAGCCCTCTGTTTTAGTGATAATATAGAAGCGTGTGCACGAGCACAATGATTATTATTTTTTAAAAAATATCAAGAAAACGTTTACTAAAAAGATATAAACATAAATAAATAGGAGGAGTTATGAGACTTTACAAAAAACTATTAAACACCGTAATGTTTGTTTTAGTTGCGGTATTTAGTATTTGTGTTTTCAGTGCTAATGTAAAAGCAGCAGACGAAGACATGGTTGCTTTTATCGGTATTAGCAATGAAGATTGGAGCGTCCAATATTTCTATGGCGCAGATAACAATACCGAAGGTGTTGTTTCAACAACCGCTGAAGTTACAGGTCGCGGACAGTATACTGTCGGCTTAGATTTTACCGGCACTGAAGCAGGTGTCTTATCAGACATTTTCTTCTGGGCTGTGGATATTAAAAACGGAGAACAAGAGTTTTCCGAAGACCACATCATTATTAACGAAATCAAAGTTAATGGCGAAACATTAAATAATGTGGGTGCAACTTATACTACTGCTGAAAACAATGATACCAGAGTTAACTTAACAAATCCTTGGGCTAAGGTTGCTGAAAGTGGTAGATCACTTACTGGTACTGCAGCAGTTACACCTAATCCGGTAAATGTTGCTGAAATGACTGATATTGAAACAATTGAAATCACATTTACAATTGGTGCGGGTATTAAATTTGATTTAAAAGATCCGGCATCTTTGGTTTCGAAAGCTTATCTCCAATATGCTTCTAAAGATTGGGGAGTTCAATATTGGTATAACGGCAGTGAATTTGAAGGTGTTGTTGTTGAAACAGTAGACGTAAGTCAATATTTCACTGATTACACTGT
>DUTX01000153.1 GCA_012841865.1 Acholeplasmataceae bacterium
ATGCCTTCTCCGGCAACAACCGCTTTAATATCTTTGTTGAAATTAAAACGTTGCATACACTGTCCCTTTCCTTATATATTAAAGTAATCGAAATTGCAGTTTAAATTCCGCATTTTTACCTTTGTGTCTTATGATTAAAGTTTTCCGCATTTTATTAACGGGATTATCAAAGGACTCAAGAACAAACAATTCTTTATCCTTTAAATCAACATAGGCTTCAAATTCATTATTATCTAACCAAAAACTATAGGTATATAAATCCTGCTTATTAACCAATTTTTGAACTTTATGCAAATGCTCATATCCCGATTTTGAAAACCCTAATTCTGCAAGTTCAAACTCGCCATTTAACTTCAGCTCTACTGCAGATTCAAAATGGAAGAAATAATCATAATTATGGTTTTCTTCACTTCTTACAACAAACCTATCGCATAAGGTTTTATCTATTAATGTGATCCTTCTTTCAAAATCAACTCCGGGATAGACTTCTTCACATACTGCCTGAATTTCTTTAGAACTATAGTTTAGAGTCTTACTGACTACTCGGCGGATACTCCTTCCGAAGAGATAATTGTTAAGAATGTTATTACCAAAGGAACCGCAACCGGCGTCGAACAAGTTGGAGGCGTCGCAGGCTACTTAAGAGGAACAATCAGAAATGCAGTATCTTTCACAGAAGTTTCCGGAGAAAAAACTTCAGTTGGAGCTATTGCCGGTTACATGCAAAACAGACATATTGATATTCAATTCAAATCAACACTCATAAGCGCTATCAGTTTTGTTGATAATGTAAAAGTAATCGGACAGATCCAACCTGACAGAGGCAATGTCAACCACGAAAAACTGTTCATCGTTGGAACTACTTCACCTGACGAAAATGCGGTAGTTGTTGAAGTTCTTTCTGAAGCTTGGCTGAATGATAATACTGATTTTGATTTGGAAAGCTATTTTGAGCTGGACGAGAACAATCATTTAATATTCAAGTAAAATAAAGGTAGCCTCTGGCTACCTTCAGTTTAAGGAGTAGGAACATGAGAAATAAATTGATATTTATTTTATTGATACTTTTTTCCTTGGTTTTTATTGCTTGTGATAACAATGATGATCCAAATGGCGAAGAACAAAAAGAATTAACTGCTTTTGAGAAAGTTCAGGAAGCGAAAGCGAAACTTGAGATCGGTGATGTTAATAATGTCATCGCCAATATCGCCCTTCCCAAACTTGGCGAACATGAAGTTGAAATTGTTTGGGAAAGCAGTAACCCTCAAGTCCTAAGCAATAAAGGCGTAATAAACAGACCGACAGATCAAGATGCAGTCGTAAATTTGGTCGCCAAACTCTCATTTGGTGCTACGACGGATACCAAATTATTCATTGTGACTATCAAGGCAATTCCTCAAGATGTGATGGGAAAATTAAACGAAGCCAAAGAAAATTTTGTACTCTATCCGAAAGAGACAGTTCATTCAGACACAATCGTCCTCCCCAGAGTTGCTGACTTGCACTTAATCTATCTGTTATGAAACCAGCAATCCCGATATTATTGATTTAAATGGCAGAGTAACACAAAGGGATGAGGAACAATCAGTTGACATCACCGTAAAATTCTCTTTGGAAGAAGAAATGGTCGAAAAGACATACACCTTAAAAGTAGCACCGAAATCCAAGCTGTCTCCAATAATTACCTTGGATGATTCAAGGATTCTCAATAAAATATCCGTAAAAAATAATGTGGAATTGGTTGCGGCCGTTAATAACGCTAAACCCGGAGATGCAATAATATTGGAAGACGGAAGATATCGGAACATTAACCTCTTGGTTACGAAATCAGGAACTTTGGAAAACCCAATCTTCATTATTGCAAGAAACCCAGGGCGAGCCACATTTGAAGGCGAATCTTCGCTAATCGTTAAAGCAAACCATGTTATCCTTGCTAATTTGTTGATTACAGATGGTCATCCTTCCATCGATAAAGGTGTTGTTGTTCTGGAAGGAGATTATTTAAGGTTTACCAATTCGAAAATCGATAATTTCCAATTGGAAGGAAACGATTATAAATGGCTTTCCTTAACCGGCCATTTTCATGAAATCGATCGCAACATCTTTATCAACAAAAAAACGGGAGGATCGCTTTTGACGATTTGGAGAAACGATAATTCCCCCGATTTCCATCATATTTATCTTAACCAGTTTAAAAATTACCAAGATGGGGGCGGTCTCAACGGTTATGAAACCATCAGAGTCGGAACCTCGGACAATTCGCAAAGCGATTCATATGTCACCATTGAAAACAACTTATTTGAAGAAGTAAATGGGGAAATTGAAATCATCTCCATTAAAGCCGGGAGGACAATCATCCAAGGTAATACATTTAAAAAGTGCATGGGAATGATTACTTCGCGGCATGGAAAAAATAATTTAATTCAAGACAATGTTATTTTCGCAAACAATGTTAAAGATACCGGCGGTGTCAGAACTTATGACGGCGGCCATATTATCAGAAACAATTATATTGAAAAAGTCGTTACCACTTCAAACACCCGTGGACCGATTGTCATCCATTCCGGAAACAGCGTCCCCGGAGGTACGACCGTCTTAAACTCTCAATGGACCGCCTATAATATCCTGCTCGAAAATAATACAATTATCGATAGTACGCAAAGTCTTTTGTTCTGCGGAAAATATACCTATCACGCACGAGATGTGGTTATTAAAAGTAATTTTATCGTTTCCAAACAAAACGAAGCCGCATTCAGATTTGATAAAGCTCCGGAAAATCCCTTATATATAAACAATCAAGTTTATGCCTCCCAATTAACCGACCATAGAGGTAATTTACAGTTAGATGAGATTTCAGGAGTAACTTTCAGCACCTCGCTTCCGAATCTGACTCCGAATCAACAAGGTTTGATTCTAAAAGCAGGCGTCGGAGCAAAAGATTTGACGGTTTTGGATAACGATTCTACAGGAACCACTTGGTAAAAAGCAAAGTCGTTACTTTCTTTTAAGTAGCGACTTCTTCTTTTAGATTTTATCGCATCCTTAAAATATATTTCCAAAACTTAGTAAATGATAAGTATAATATTTCCAATCTCAAACATAATAATAGCGGAGGCGATAAAATGAATCAGAACCAATTAACACAAAAAGAAAAACTATTGTTGCAAGATTTAAAAAGCCAGGAAGAATTATGTATCAAGAAATACAGCAAATATGCTAACGAAGTCGGAGACAGTGTTTTAAAACAACTGTTTCAACAGCTTCGACAACATGAAGAGCAACACCTAAACACCATCAATCAAATTATGACAGGTCAAACACCAGTTCAAAGCAGCGGCTCCCAACAAAATATGCAAGCTTCATCCCAACAAAGTGGCGGTCAACCTCAAAGCTGGCAAACACAACCACAAGGAATGCAAGCCGGAGGACAATCACAATCGGGACAAAGCAACCAAAATTTCACCCCCAATTCCAATTTTAAATCACCGAACGCTAACCAAAAGGATTTTGATCTTGTTAATGATTTGCTCAGCACCGAAAAATATGTTTCCGGAACTTACAATACTGCAATCTTCGAGTTCAATAACACCCAGATCAGACAAACATTGAATCATATTCAAAAGGAAGAACAAGAACACGGAGAATTGCTTTACAATTATTTGAAACAAAATAACGCTTATCCTCTCCAAGCTTAAAAAAGATTTATGGACTTCGGTTCATAAATCTTTTTTAAAATTATCTTGAATAAATTCGCTTGAACTTTTTTTCTTTTTATATTTTTAAATACCTCTATCTTCGAATTAAACAACAATCAAATTCAAAAGGAAGAACAAGAATAAGGGGAATTCTTCAAAAAAAAGATGGACTTTGGTTCATATTTTTTTCAAAGAGGGTGTCGAAAAACGAAATATTATGTTATAATATACACAATTAGAAAAAATTGCTAGGCGTCATTTGCTTGAAATTAGAGGAGAATTATGCAGGAGAAACAAATTAAACGCTATCAGATTTTATTGAAATTGCGTAAACACAAAATTCTAAACACGATTTTTGTTTTAGTATTTATGCTCTTGGTTTATCTGATTGTAAATTTTACAGTTCAGATTACCGGGCAATTTACTTATGCTCATGCAATGTATATTCCCATACTTTATGCCAGTTTCGTATATAACAAGAAAACCAGTTGGATTTTTGGTATGATAGCGGGGCTCTTATTAGGACCGCTCTTGATGTACGATCAATTTCTCATGAATTGGCTCTTTCGTTTATTCTTTTTTGTTACCATCAGTTTACTTAGCAGTATAGCAATTGATGAACTGCGTGAAGATTCCCGGCTTTTTTCGGTAAATCAAGACACCAATATTCCTAACCAAAACGTCCTAAAGAATCAAGATATTCCTTTAGATAATGAAGCCTCTTATGCAATTTATTCCATTATTTTAAATAACTGTTCGATTCTTGTTGACCTATTCGGAATGGATATATATGAACAGGTTTTAATCAAAATTTACAATAACCTAAAGCAAGGCTTTAAAAAAAACACCCTCATTATGCAACCGGAACATGATAAATTTTGGATTATGGGACGATTATATAACCACGAAGAGGATTTAAAGAATCTTTGGGAAATCTTAAAAAAACAAATTGTTCTCGGCGAAATTTTCATTTATGTAGAATATACAATCGGGATGAATGTTGTAAAAGGGGGGGCAGCGTTTGACTTTGATAATTATTATCGGGCCGATATTGCTGCCCGTTATGCCCATAAACATTCACGTTTCTATGCTGAGTTTAATGAATCGATGATTTATCAGCAGCAACAATTCGCTTTGATCGGAGAATTTACAAACGCTATGAAAAAGGGGCAATTTTACCTCGACTACCAACCGATTATTGACTTAAAGACAGGCTCCGTTTCCCATTTCGAAGCCTTAATCAGATGGTATCATCCCCGTCAAGGTTTAATCACTCCCGATACTTTTATTCCTTTGATCGAACAAACCCATCTAATCCATCAATTAACCGAATTTGTAATCAGCGAAGCCTGCAAACAAGTCTCTTTGTTTCAAAAACAAGGAATACCGATTAAAACCTCCGTTAATATTTCCGTAAAAAATTTACTGGATGGTCGATTTGTTGAAAACATTACTTCTCTTGTAAAAGCAGCAGGAATCTCACCCGCTCAAATCTTTCTCGAGATTGTAGAAACGGAAATGCTTGATAATTCTGAAATTACAAAAAACCAGATTTTAAAATTACAGGAAGCAGGCTTTTCGATTGCAATTGATGATTTTGGAAAAGGTTATTCTTCCATCAGTTACTTAAGTAAATACCAAGTCGATGCCATAAAAATCGATAATACCTTTAATTTCAATCTTCATTCTGATTTTACTGCCGGTAAGATTGTCAGAAAAATGATTGACCTCGCTCATGAATTAGATTTAAAAGTTGTTTGCGAAGGCGTAGAAAATCAAGAATCATATCTTTTGTTGAGAAACTTTGGTGCCGATTTTGCTCAAGGGTATTACTTTTCAAGGCCGATCCAAGATAAATCACTGCTTGCCTGGTATCAAGAAAACGTAACAAATAATATTTTCTTAAAAATTTAAGGCAATTATACAATCAAAAAGGGCATAAATCAATATTCTAATACTGAGGAGATGATTTTTTGAGACTATGTTATCACCCCTGCATCTGTTGGCGTCGAAAACACGGATGCGATGCTTTCGTCCTCCTTGTATTAGCTCTCATCATTCTTCTGGCTTTTGAATGTCCAAAAAACTTTTGCCCCTGCGATGGTGAATTGGTCGGTGATGAAGATGATTTTGAAGATAAATAAGCTAAAAAGTCACTCCGAAAATGGAGTGCTTTTTTTTTCTAAGATATTTTCGAGGATTTGCTGACTTGATTTATCGAGCATTGAGCATTTTATGAGACAAACGGTATTTTGATCAAGAAGTGAAATCAGTTTTTTATTAAAGTCACTGTCACTCTTTGCTTTATGAACATTATTTTGATTCATTCCGTGTTTAACGGCATAACTACCGATACTTGCGGAAGCGTGGTCTTTAGTAATCAAAATATCAACTTGGTGTTGAAGGAGCATCTTTGCAATCTTTTCATAGTACTTTTCCGCATGTTTTCCTAAGTAAGAAATCTGCCCGAAAGCCGCAACCTTTTTTTTGCCTCTACCGATTTCCCTTAACACTTTCAAAGCAGCTTCCGCGGAAGTCGGATTTGAACTCCAGGTATCATCAATTATGATACTACCTTTAATCCCCTTTTTAATTTCGGTGTGACTGCGAAGCGGTCGGTATTTTCCAAGCAGGTTAATTGCATCGTTTAAATCATGTTTTAAAGCCACTATTGCTGCAAGAGCTGCCAGTGCATTATAGACATTGTGCTCACCGAAACCGGGAACATAAGCAGAGTATTTTCTTTGATTATAAAGAAGAGTAAATTTCATTCCTTTTTCAGCATAGACAAGATCTTGAGCCTGGAAATCAGCTTTCTTTTTAATTCCAAAAGTGATGATTTTACCGGTAAAATTGCTGAAGTCAAGTTTCCTGATATGTTTATTATCGCGGTTGATGATCAAGATTCCATTTTTTCCAAGACCGGTCAAGAGCTCTCCTTTGGTGCGGATATAATTATCTAAGGTTTTGCACCAATTTAAATGGTCAATACCAATTGTAGTAATAATACCGATTGTGGGTTTGAAAAATTCACATTCATAAATCAAATTTCCGGGATGCGTAATCGCCGTTTCAAAAACCGCATAATCAGTATTGTCATCAATTTTCATCAAATAATCATTCATAAAGCGGAGGGAATTTTTGCTGCTTTCGGTCGCAACCACCTGGTAATTATTTCTTAAAATCTGTGCAATCATTTCCTTTGTCGTCGTTTTCCCACAAGTTCCCGTGACCGCAATCACCGGAATCTTAAACAAACTCCGGTAATAAGATGTAAATTTATCGTAAGCCGCTTTTACATTTCCTACATAAAAAACACGTTCCGCTCCGCTCGTCCCCTTAAGCAAGGGCTGATCGGTCACAACATAGCACGAATTCAATCTTTCAAAATTCTTCACTTTCATTTCTTCCGCCTTATTCAGATGGAAGACGACGGTCGCATTATTCATTTTCGTAATATCATTGGTGACATGTTCAATTATCACCTCATCGTCGGGACCAGAAGCAAGCCCCAATACCTTCTTAATTTCTTTCAGTGCCAGCTTTTTCATTTATCTCCCTATTCTTTTCAGCTAAATAAATAGCATAATCTATCGCATTCTTGGCGGTTTGGACTTCAATAAACACATGTCCCGGTCGCCAATTAACCTCATAAATCCAAATATGTTTATCGCTATCGAGCCCGACATCAAGAGCCAGTTCATCAAATTTATGCGGATATAATGATTCAAAGTGTTCTACAAAACTTAAAGCAAAATCCGAAAGCAGTTTTTGAATCGTCGGTGCTTCTTCTCCAAATTCTTTTTGGAGGAAAAACCGGAGCACAACCATTTGCGTACCTTGACTTAAATTGGTTATCACTCTATCGATTGTTCCAACCCTGGGGAAAATAATTGTGATTACCCATTTTCCAAATCTATTCTTCTGCAGATGCAGCCTAAAATCATAAGGCGCACCCGAACGTAAGCGACAATCAATAAATTTCTGCATCAACATTCGTCTTTTTACCAACATTTTATCAATAAAGGCAATTAACTTCTGCTTCTGAAAAAAAAGATTTTTCTTGCCGAGATGAACCAAATAGCGTCTTCCTTTCTTTTCTATGCTGATGACATCTTCGCCATGATGACCGCGAACGGGTTTGATAACAATCTTGCCATGGGTTTTCATAAATTCAAATACATCTGCGCTTTGTTCGATAAAATCATAAGGAATAACATGGGCTTTGAATATTTCTCCAGCAATAATTTTACTGTACACATTCGTCTTGGTTCCAACAGGATAACTGGTAAAGGGAATCAAAGTTTTTAGACGATTTTCTGTCTCATCTTGAAAAGCTGAGTCTTGATTGGCAGCATTGATAATGACATCGGGAAAAGGAAATATCTTTGTTTTCCATTTTCCGTTTTGATAATGCTTACCTAAAATCTTTCTTTTTTCAAAATTAACGCCTCTGGCCGTGAAATAAAAAAATTCATGCCCTTCCTGCCTAGCAATAGCGGAATAAAGATATGCTCTTGAGACTTTATTTGGATCTTTCCGGATATGAAACATTCCAATTAACATTATCCTACCTCATTTCCTTATTCAGTATATATTATGAAGGTAAATCTATTTGGTATGGACGATAATAAGCACCATGAGCATTTGGGTATTATCACATCCTTTTTTAGAAACTCATCATAAAATATATTAGATTGCTTTAGAAATATTCCTCACGAAAAAGGAAGGATAAATATCGATATCATCATCTTTTTAGGAACACAGAAATCCGGATCCAGTCGCGAAGCCCTGCAGGCAGCAGAAAACCTTGGTTACTTTACTTGTCTCTTTACAAAAAATTACAAACAAATCAGCGATCGCCATTCCTACCCGGAAGTGCATATCATGCAGTACTGCGCCTTGGATAATATTGATGCCGTGCGAGAAACGATTCGTTATCTGCAGCATAGTGCCCTAAAAATCAGGGCAATAGTCAGTTTCATCGACCCTTATTGCGCTCTTGCTGCGAGGCTTGCGGAAGAGTTTGGCGTCGGCTGTTTTAGTTATGAAGCCATGGAAATCATGCAGAATAAACACAAAACTCGGGAACTCTTAAAAGATAGTCCTTATAACCCCAGATTTACGGTCATTACGAAAGAAAATTATGAAGAAAGCGAAAGAACTGTCAAAAGGTTGCTCCCCGCTGTCATCAAATACATTGACTCGAACGGTTCCCGCGATGTTTATTATTGTGACCGTTATTCCGATTATCTAAAAAACTCAGAACGGATTTTTAACCAATATGGCGACGGTACCTTAATTTTGGAAGAATATCTTGACGGCGAACAATTTATCGTTGAGGTCTTGGTTATTGCTGGCAAAGTCAACATCGTTGCTGTTGTTGAACAGGAAATCGAATATATTAACGAACATTTTATTATCACCGGCTATAATCTCTTAACAAATTATTCCCGCTCATATTTTGAAAAATTAAAAAAAAGCACCGAAGAAATTGTCAAACTCTATGGCCTCAAAAACGGCCCCTGTCATTTAGAAATGCGCCTAGTCAAAGGAAACTGGAAACTTGTTGAAATCAATCCCCGAATTTCCGGAGCCGGAATGAATAGATTTTTAGATATCGGTTTCGGTATCAATCTGGTTCAAGAAACTCTCAAACTAGCTCTAGGAAAAGAAGTTAATTTAGAACGAAAACACAATAAAAACACCTTTGCTCAACATGTCATCCTTGAAAGGTCAGGGATCTTGAAAAAAATCACCGGTAAAAGGGAGGTCCTAGCAAGCCCCGGGGTAAAGTATGTCTATGTAAAACCCCGCAAAGGCTCCTATCTTTCACCTCCGAGTTCCTTGGGTAATCGTTATGCCTTTGTGATTGCGACCGGCGGCACGGAAAAAGAAGCGCGATGGAATGCGAAAAGTGCTGCTGAAAAAATTGTCTTTCACTTGATTTCTGAATAATCAAAAGCTATAGACGGTTCCTAAAACATTTAACCGGCAAGGGTTAAGTGTTTTTTTTGTTTCTTTAGGAAGGACAACTTTTTCTTAAAAACATGGTATAATAAAGATAGTTTTACTGTCAAAAAGCAAGACAAATTTGTTATATTAATGAACGAGGGCTTATGTTGAAATTAGAAAAAGCAATGCAAGCATTAAAAAAGGGCGATGAAACGGCTTTTCTTGAAATCTATCAAACGACTCATCGCTTGGTATATTATACTGTCTATCAAATTTTAAAAGACTCTGAACTTTCAAAAGATTTCAAATTTTCCGGGAGTTAATGAAATTTAGAGAAAGATATGTTGAGGAGTTTCAAAGCCTCGGGATTAATCTCGATGAATTGGAAGACCTTATCTTAGAAAAAATCTCCGAAGAAGTCCAGGAATTAAAGAACGCCTTAGATGAAGAGTTCCAGGTAAAAAAGGAAGAATTAAAAGTAAACGCCGATAATTATAAAGAAAATCTAGAAAAGAAAAACAAGCAAATGCGAGAAGCAAATAAAATGAAAAACGAAAACAACAAAAGAAAAGGTCGGGATTAAACCCGACTTTTTATATTTATTAGTGAAGGAAAGGGAGAAAACCTTTTTCGTAATCCAAATCAGTAAAATTCCACACTTCCGCAGACCACCTCAGAATTTCAAGATAAAAATCCTGATTATTTAAATTGTTTAAAGAAGCAAACGGTAACTCTTCAAAAATTACCTCTTCTCCGTTTATTTCAAAGGAGCTGTCAAAAGCAAGATAATTATTGTCAGTAGAGAAGGTGCCGTTCCCTAATGCCGACATGACTAGATTTGTTCCATAAGCCGTAATTGACCCTACGAAGAGATTGCTTTGAAGCGATCCTTCTCCGGTACCTGAGAATCCTGCAATCTTTAATTTTGAAGATGTTCCGTCCAAAATTAAGGCAACCAAATTATTCCTGGCTTCAAGCTTTTCTGCGGCACCGACAAGCCCGCCTAAATTCACTTCCTGGCCATTTGCACTGATAAAACCAGAAACGCTTAAATTTGCTAGTTCTCCTTTAACGAATTTACCAGCAAAGGCGCCGACGGTAACCGGACCATTGGTTTTAATTGAAAAATACAAATCAGCCAATTCTAAATTAGTAATAATTCCGGAAAATTCAGAAAAGAGTCCATAATATTCAACCTCTGTAGTTTGGTTATCCAAAACAAGTGATAAATTCTTTATCGCATAACCATTACCGTCAAGAATGCCGTTAAATTTCTTTGCTGCCCATGCTGTTCTTAGTAAATCTAAATCCGAAGTTAATCTATAATAATAACCGTCTTCAAGATTCATTAAAGCATCGACAGTGGAAACAGGTTGCGCTTCTAAAGTGCGGAGGAACAATAATTCGGTTTCAGTATTACTAATAAGTTTTGTTGAAACATCATTTTCCGATAGTCCGTAAGTGATTCCGATCAGCTTAACTTTTTTATATAAAGAACTGTAATCTTCTATCTCTGTTTTCCATTGGATTTGTAAGAGATTCTTATCCAATTTTATAATCTCGTCACCCTGATAATAAATATCTTCCCCTTGGAAATTTAAGATTATTTCCGTAACCAAATAATCTGTTTCGTTTTTCAATTCTATCAACAAAGGCCCGGATTCATTAACACCGATTCTATCCTCTTCGCCATAAATCTGCTCCACTTCAAGTTCGCCCATTATCAAAATTTCCGTTATAAACCCATCCGCAAATTCCCAATAAAATTCTTCCCCGAAAGCCCCATATTTAGCACCGGTAATTTCCAAAACAAAAGTGCCGCCTTCGGTTTCCGGAAGAAAAATAATGACTGCATAATTTTTACTGCCGCTGACAACAGGTGTTTCACTGCCATTTATAGTTAACGCTAATATATCGACATGAGAAGGATTTTCAAAAAATATTCGAGCGTGAATTTCCTGACCGACACAAGGATGTGTTGGATTAATTAAAGCAAATTCTGTAATCTCAACCGGCAAAGCCAAAGTTGCTTTTTCAACTTCTAATTCTAGTTCCCTCTTACCAACACCGTCATTCAAATCATAAGAATAAAGTGCTTTTAGCCGATAGATAGTATTGGCTTTAAGTTCGGTAAAACTTAGAGCAGTGAAATCATCAAGTTCCTGAAGCAGTTCTTCTCCTTGATATAAAAGCACCGCTGAAAGCATCCCCGTTGCATCAGGATCAGAAATTTCAATTTCAAAATTAATCCAATCAGGCCCCGCATCAAGATTACCGAAAAGCACTTCGGGAAGAGTCAAGGATTCTGTTTGAACTTCCGAAAAAATAACTTCAGTTGTTTCACCGTTGCCATCTTCTAAATCATAGCGATAAGTTACCTGTAACTTATAAACTCTTCCAGAAAGCAACTGAGAAAAACTAGGTTCTTCTTCTGGTAATTTTGTTTCCTGAAGAACTCCTTCCAAATAGAGTTCGGTTTTAATAATTTCTGAAATCTGGTCGGGATCTGTCATAACTAGATTATAAGAAAAATTGGTTTTACCGACATCGGTTATTTCAATATTGAGGAGTGGTTCTTGTTTATGAGTCTTGATAATCGCTTCCTTTGCAGAAAGATAATCCTTTCCGTAATGATAAACCACCCGCAAAAGATATTCGGTTGCGGAAAATAAATCCGTAAATTTACGTTCATCCTCACCAAGGGTCGCGACCAAATCTTTGCCTTGGTAGAGTTCGATTTTCTCAAGCATGCCGGAACGTTCTTTGTCGTTAATAAGTAAGTCAAAGCTGATTTCATCCGCTCCCGCCACTATGTCTCTGATAGCAATAATCTCTTCGGTCTGGAATGCTTCTTTATGTAGTATTGCAAGCCCCGTTCCGCCACCGTCAAATAAATCATAAACCGTAGCAACCGCATACTGATAGAGACACTCAGTCTTTAATCCTTCAAATTTTACTTCGTTCATCCCGACCGTCAAGCTCTTTTTGCTAATAATCTCTTTTCCGTCATAAAGATAAGCATAAAGAATATTGCCATTCTTTTCGATTAAAACTTCCGGGTCGCTGATGTTTACCTTAAAGAAAAGCGATGTTGCGGTTATAAGCATTTCTTCAATTTTTTTACTTGGTGCCTTTTTATAAGCTACTCCGAAACTTACAGTATTATTTTCTAAAATTAAAAGTTCTCTGATTTTGCTCTCATCGGAATACTGAATCTCGGTTATTTTCAATTCATTTTTTCCGCCTTCCTTTCCAGCACTAAAGGGAAGTACAATGTTTTCATAATCCGAAGTTTTTGAAAACTGATAGGATTGATAACGTGTTCCGTTCACAACACAGGAGAGCAAATCATATTCTGTAGGATTATAAATTTTTATAATCAAATAAAACTTCTGTTCCGGTTCCGTATAAAAATCACAAATATCATCCTTACCAAGTTTTAAATCTTTTCGGATTTCATCTTCAATCGTTGCTCCGTCAAAATTTTGAAAAGGATTTTCCTGATTATTTATATCTACCAGAGGAACAATTTTAGGATCTTCAAACTCAGAAATTACCATTCCTTGATAAGTCGGGGGGAGTTTATTATCTTTTTTACAGCCGTTTAAAAAAAATACAAATATTAATAATAATCCAAAAAGTAAAAATTTATTTTTATTCATGATACCTCCGTAAATAAATCTCTAGAATTTTTATACCATATTAAAATTGCTTTTTTTGCCAGATTTTGAAATAACTTTAAATTTTTCCATAAATATAAAAGCAAGATAATGAAAAAATATATAAATGAACGGAGGTTTTTATGAGAAAATTTACAGAGTCGGAAAATATTGCAATTTCAGGAATTTTAAAAATAGAAGGCTTGAGTCTTGCTTTCGCAAGAGTTCTTAAACCGATCATAGATGATATTGATTTAAAAAAACTTTTAGAAACAGGAATTTTAGAGCATGAAGGAAGAATTAATGCCCTCAAAAAAATAATTGAGGATTGTGGAAAGGGCGGTGTAGAAAGCTAATGGGAGTTATCGGTAAACTTGTTCAAATGGGAACCGATATTAACGATCGGGTTATTTTTGATTATCTACTTGGAAGCGCAAAGGGGAATGCGAAAGCATATCTTACCGCTGCTTTGGTTGCTACTGCTCCGGAACTTAGATCCTTCTTCACATCTCAATTAAATTTATGTATTAACGCTCATTCTGCTTTAGTTGCTCTCGGAACAAAGAAAGGTTGGTTGGCACCAACAAATTCCCCAGCAGAAATTCTTGAAAAAGAATTAAAAAACACAGAATGTTTAATAAACTATGATATGCCTGAGGATATTTCCAACAATGAATAAAAATAAAGGAGGTCAAAATGAATAAAAAACGAAATCGCAATCTGGAGTTTGGGCGCGATGATGAACGCAATAATCTCGAATTTGGACGGGACAATGACCGTAAAAATCTCGAGTTCGGACGTGACAACGACCGTAAGAATGTCGAGTTCGGTCGTGACAATTGCAATGTAGAGTTTGGGCGTGATAAAAACCGCAAAAACCTTGAGTTCGGTCGCGATAATGAACGTCGCAGTGATAACCTGGAATTTGGCGATGAGTTCAGAAATGATCTCAACCGGAAACGGAAGTAATGAAAAAACTGTAATCCCTAGGGATTACATTTTTTTAAACTGCTTTTATCAATTTTTCAATTACTTATCGACCAGAGTTAGTTTTGTTTTTACACCCGGTAATAATCTTCTTGACTGGCCCCATAATTATCTCTTAAAAAACTTTAGTTTATCGATTAATTTCCGATAGATATTTTCTGCCATCCAAACTTCGGAAGGTGCAGTTAGGGCTTCTTTTAAAGAAAACCAACGGACACCGGAATTCTCATCGCGTTTAATCTTTAAGGGCGCATGTTCATCAGCCATTAAAAGAAATGTGACATTTAAATGTAAATGTGAAGAAACATATTCGCCGTTTTTCTGATGGCCGTTAACACAAAGACTTTCAAGGGAATAGATTTCCTCGGTGATCGCTTTAAGTGATTCCAGTCCCGTCTCTTCCTTGGCTTCCCGAAGCGCAACTTCAAATAAATCTGCCTCCCCATCCGCGTGTCCGCCCGTCCAAGACCACGAATCATAAATCTTGTGATAAACCATCAAAATCTTGCTCTTGTCCTGATTTACAATCCAGTTGGAAGCAGTAATATGGGCAATTTCATTCTCACGATATAAGATATCCGGAAAGATGCTTAGATATTTTAAAAACAATTCTTTATCCTTTACTTCTTGTTCATTATAAGGTTGATACTTTATTATTGCTTCGATATAGTTCATAACAACTCCTCTATTGAGTTATTATAACATTTTTGAAACCAAAATTAAAGTCGGCTAGTTGAAATATATTTTTATAATTTCCAAAATATGATAAAATATAGTTATGATGAAAGAATATGTCATTACAACTAAAGAAGCTACTGAAATTGATCAAAAAACCTGTGAACTTAAAAACCTAACGAATTTAGATTTAATCAAAAATGCTGGTTTGGCTCTAGAGGAAGCATTTCTTTTAAATTGCAAGCCTAAAATAAGCAGTCAAATCACTGTGATTTCCGGGAGCGGACATAACGGTGCCGACGGTTTGATGCTTGGGTATTTATTATCTAAAAAAGGCTACCAGATTAATTTTATTGTTATTAATGTGAAAGAAAACTTAAAACCAGAAAATCAGCAAATTATTGCTAATATTGAAGCTGAAGGCAAAAACATCAATTATTTTTATAACGAATCCTTTTTTGAAGAAATTGAAAATCTGATTAAAAAAAGTGATTATCTGATTGACGCCATCTTAGGTACAGGCTTAAACAAAGAAATCACAGGTTATATTGGAAAAGTGATTGACGCAACTAGGCTCGCAAAATTCATTTTCAGCATTGACATTCCTTCAGGAATCAACGGTGATAACGGACTGGTTTATGGCACAGCTGTTTCAGCTGATCTTGCTGCTGTCATCGAACACTATAAAGCCGGAAATCTCCTCAACCAAGCCCAAGATTATACAAAAGAAAAAATGCTTGTTAAGATAGGTTTATCAACTGAAGACAAAGGCAAATACATTCTTAAAGAAAATTATATCCAGCCGCTTCCGAAAAGAAAAAATTACTCCCATAAATATAATTACGGAAACCTCTTAATCATCGGTGGAAGCTTAGGAATGACCGGTGCACCGCTTCTTACTGGTGCCGGGGCTTTAAGAACAGGAGCAGGTTTAGTAACTTTGGCTTTACCCAACACTTGTGCTTCTACTCTAAAAGGTTCTTATCCTGAAATTATCACCAATTTTTATAAAAGTTTTGATGAGCTCCTTCCCTCGCTTGAGAAACGTAATGCTTTTACTTTCGGTCCGGGACTTGAAAGAAAAAATCCCGATGCGGAAGCGATTCTTAACGAGCTTTTAAAACTTGGTCTTCCGCTGGTAATAGATGCGGACGGAATTTATTACTTCAAGAAATTTAAAAATAGAGGAAGGAAATATCGAAACGTTATTATCACACCACATTTGGGCGAACTTGCGGTTTTTACCGGATTGGATTCAAAAGAACTTGAGAAACGCAGTTTAGAAGTAGCAAGAGCGTTTGTAGAAGAGTATGAGTTTACCCTTGTTTTAAAAGGGCCTTGTACTATCATTGCTGATAAAAATGAAACCTGGTTTTCTGCAAACGGAAATCCGGGACTTGCAACAGCGGGTTCAGGCGATGTTTTAACAGGGATTATAACATCCCTCCTCGGCCAAGGTTATTCTCCTTTGGATGCAGCTAAAACCGGGGTTTACCTGCATTCACTCGCGGGAAACCTAGCAAAGGAAAAATTCGGCGAAGCGGGACTGATTGCGAGCGACATCATCGCTTTTCTTCCGGAAGCAATAAAAAAGATTACCTAAACCGTACGAATAAAAGTGTAAATGAAAAAAAGTGAAATGTTTTTATTTTAGATATAATAAAACCTCCTAAGGCAATTGCATTGCCTTAAGAGGTTCTTTTTTTATTCCGAGGTTAAACGGATAAATTCTTCAATGTCGGCAGCGATTGTTTCCAAGCCAGCCTTCCAAAAAGTAGGGTCAGAAAGATCAATATCAACCAATTTCGCAACATCCTCAACTTTCATCTTTACGGTTGCACGAAGCAAAGCATTCAGTTTTGGAACAAAAGCTTCTCCTTCTTCAAGATACTTAGCATATATGCCTTTTGCAAAAAGAAGTCCAAAAGCATAAGGAAAGTTATAAAAGCTTAAACGACCGCTGTAATAATGGGATTTATTAATCCACATTCCTGAATTTAAATACTCAAAGTCAAGACCGTCGCCGTAAGCTTCTTTTTGAGCTTCAAGCATAAGTTTATTAAAATCTTTTGCGGAAGGAACGGATTTTTTCCGAGCTTCAAATGCCGAATGTTCAAAGAGATAACGGCTGTAAATATCAACAATAACTTGGGTTGAATCTTGAAGTTCGGTTTCAAGAATATGTATTTTTTCTTCTTTGGATTCGGCTTCGCGATAAGCGGCTTTCTTCGCGATTGTCTCACAAAGATTGGAGGCAGTTTCCGCAACCGGCATCGTATAACGGCTGTTGAGAAGAGCTTCATTAAAAATCTGTTCGCCGTGGTAAGCATGACCTAATTCATGAGCAAGGGTAATGATATCGCCGATTTCACCGCCAAAATTGGTTAAAATCCGACTTTCCTTTATTGCTCGATTGTTGGAACAAAAAGCACCGCCGACTTTGCCTTTTCGAGGCAAATAATCAATCCAGTTATTTTCAAATGCTTTCGCCGCAAGTTCTTTCAGTTCAGAGCTGAAACTTCCGAAATGCTTTAAAATAAATTCCTGGGCTTCTTCGACAGTATACTTCTTCTCGCTTTTACCCATCGGTGCAAAAAGATCATACCAAGGCAGACCGTTTTCGTGCCCTAAAAGTTTTGCTTTGTGACGTAAATATTTTCTAAAAATCGGAAAACTTTCTTTCATAGCTTCAAGTAAGGCAGTCAATGTTTCTTTTTTCATCCGCGATATAAAGAGCGCCTCAGAAAGCGGAGAATCAAATTTCCGATATTTTCCCAAAGTATTGACTTCTCCTTTTATTCCCGCAAGCGCAAAAGAAACCGCATCCTCAATATTTTTATAGATTTCCAGTTCCTGATAATATGCTTCTTTTCTGACCTCAGGATCATTGCTATAAGCAAGATTTCGGATTTCCGTTAAGGAAAGTTTCTTCCCGCGAAATTCGGTTTCTGCCATTGAAGTCATGTGTCTTTGTAATTGTGACCATAAAGTGGACCCATTTTGGGTAAGTTCGCTGGTGAGAACTTCCAATTCGGCACTCATTGTATGTTCAAGGTCTTCTTTCGTTTCTTCTAAAAGAAACTGATATTCTTTCAGATAGGCACTTTTTTCAAACAAGTCTTCAAGATCGTCAAGATTTTGTAAATGGGTTTTAAACTTATTGTCGATTAAAGCAAATTTAGCTGATAAAGCCTGCATCTTGACAAGTTCTTGTTTTGCTTCGCTATTTTGCGTATCTGCCGACAAATTCAAATTAATAAAACCAAAAATTTTCGACGATAAAGCTCTGATTTCTTCTAGCTTTTTCAACAAACTCTCCAAGTATTCAACTTGGTTCTTTTTTGCTTCTTCATAATCAAAATAGGACACATAAGCTTCCGTTAATTCAAAAACCTTTTTACAGTCCTCTTGATAGGAAGCGTCCTTAAAATCCGGATAGAGCGGACTTAAGTCCCAGCGATACATAATTAATCCTCCTTTAAATCGAAATCGGTAGATACTTAATTATAGCATGTTTTTTAAAAAAGTCAGTAAAACAGTATTTTAGATTCGACCTCTAATCAAATTAATTATTGTAAGCAGTACTACCGAGCCGAAAAGCGCAATTAAAAAGCCTCCGAAAGAAAATGTTCTAAAACTACCGATACCAATCATTGAAGCAATCCAAACTCCAAGCAAGGTGCCGACCAAACCAACAACAATGTTTGCAAAAATTCCCATTCGAGCATTGTTTTTTGTAATCATACTGGCAATCCAACCAGTAAATCCACCAAATACTATCCAAAGTAAAAGCAAAATAATTCCTCCTTTAAATTTTCATAAATTACAATCATATTTTCCGACATAAACCAATATTTAAAGGTGGAATATATTTACTATTTCAGATTTAAATCAAAACCAGATTTAAAAAACCCTTATTGATATTAATAAATTTTTCATATAATTATAATATAAGACTAAAGAATATCAAAAATAAAAATAATATTATAGTGGGGGAAAAATGAAAAAGCTGATTGTAATCTTTTTATTATCAATCGGAATTTTTATCTTAACGGGATGTTCAAACATCAAATATTCTCGCCATGATTTTAAATTTGATTTGAAAGAAGACCTGGATTTAACCTATCCTTATGCGAAACTGATAAGAAACATTGAAGAGTTAAATGAATTTCTTGCTGATGAAAGTCTTTTTTCTGAAGAATTAAGCGAAGAGTTTCAAAACTTTAACACGCAATTTAATGAAGAATTCTTTAAAGAAAATGATTTGATTCCGATTATTTATCAGACTTCTTCGTCTACAAAAGCAATTAGAATCAGAAGAATCATCAATGATAATTCAAATCTCAAAATAGTTTTGAAGATGGTCGCACCCAAACATGCTCGAGCTGACATTTACTATTTCACTTTTTATCTCAATGTCAGTAAAGAAGAGAAAATAAAAAGTTTGAATGTCACTGTTAAGTAATCTGATTTCGAAAAGGGAAACCAAATTGGTTTCTTTTTTGTTTTTAAATGGAGAAATTACATAAAAAAAGTGAAGTTTTAATCTTCACCTTTTTAGATACGCTTTTTTAGATAATACAAGTTGTAATCGACCTGTCCGGAAGACTAATGTTAACAGCGTTTCCATCAACAATCAAAGTAAATTCTTTAATATAGCCTTCATTTTGGATTACAACAATGATGCTGCCGTCCGGATTTTTATAAGCCGTTGAATAAACTTGTGAGTCTGCTGTTTGACTTATTTGGATTCTTTTCGCTCCGAGTTTTATATATTTAGAAAAATGACCGATATAATAATAAGAAGGATTATAGATTAAACTTTGCTTTTTACGGTCAAAGAAGAGTGGAGCTTCACAATAGTTCCCGACATGATTTGGTCCCCCTTCTTCATTCAACAATAAATTCCATTCAATGAACCCTTCTGAATAATTTAAGGAATCTTTGATAATATTTCGCCCGTAAAACTCCGCATTTTTCCAGTGATCCTCTTTTCCAAACACCGAATATTCTACGCAGCCTTCGGTAAAAAGGAGATGATGATTCGGATATAACTCATGAATTAAACTTAAGTTTTCCGAATCTTCGCTCACATACCAATGATAAGCAACACCCCAAATATATCCAGGGATTTCCCTTAAGACTGTATGGGCTCTTTCTATAAGAATATCCCGGTTATGGTCCCAGATCAAGATTTTCACATCCAACTCCGCTTCTATAAGCGTCTGATATAAGACCTTCGCAAATTCCTTCTCCTCTTCGGCACTATATAAACAAGATTCCCAAACTTGGGTTGCTGCCGGTTCGTTTTGAATGCTCACTGCGGAGATTTTTATTCCCCGTTCCGCCATTGCTTTAATATACTTTACTATATACTGAGCCCATAATTGATAATAATCTTTTTTGAGCCTGCCTCCGTAATAAAGATCTTGATTGGTTTTCATAAATGCCGGGGGACTCCAAGGTGAAGCGAGGAGCCATAAAGAAGGCACTTTTTCTAGAGCTTGTTTGATGAAAGGAACGATTGCCTGATCATCTTCTTTAAGCGAAAAACTTGCAAGCGACTCATCATTACCTTCAATATAAGTTCTGCTTCTCTCCGAAAAGTCAGTCGAATGGATGGTCGTCCTTCCCAGGTTGTAATTTAAACCTGCTTCGGTAAAATAAGCCGCAATGATTTCAGCTTGAACTTTTGCGGGGGCCTCCCAAAATGTAACTGCAGCTGCTTCGGTAAAAGCGCCACCGAATCCCATATGGGTTTGATAAGTTTTTTTGCTGTTAACAACAATCAGTTTGTTCCCATAATATTCATCAGTAAATTCCAAAGGTTTTGTTTCCAACCAAAAAGTATTGTTGCGGCGAAAACTTCTTATCACTCTAACCATAATCGCTCTCCTTTTTTAATATCGCATTCATTTTACCATAATTATACAAACAATTAAAGATGTTAACTTATTTCTCCCGACAAAATAATCTATACATTTCCCTATAAGAGTGTTATAATGAAAAAAAGAAAGAAAAAGAAGGTGATGTTATGAGTTGTTTAATGGGTTATTATCTGATGCCCCATCCTCCGATCATTATTCCTGAAGTTGGAAGAGGCGAAGAAAAGAAAATCAAAAATTCGACACAGGCCGCGGAAAAAGTTGCTTTAGATATAAAAAGAATTGCTCCGGAAACAATTGTTGTCATCACTCCCCATGGCTTAATGTTCAGGGATGCGATTTCCGTTTCTTATGATCTTAATATTGCCGGGAGTTTATATCGTTTCGGTGCTCCAAGTGTTACAATCAAAAAAGAAATTGATTTGGATGTTATTGATAAACTAGCGGAGTTTTCGAAAGCGGAAGGAATCCCGCTAATCAAGTTTGACCAAAAAACCACCCAAGGATATAACCGTGCTTTCGAACTTGATCACGGGACACTGATTCCGCTTTATTTTATCGAAAAAGAATACACCAACTACAAAATCGTCCACATAACCTATAGTTTGCTTTCGGATTTTGATTTGTTCCGTTTCGGAAATTTAATTAAAGAGTCTTTAAAATCCTTAAACAGAAAGGCAGTCATCATCGCCAGCGGCGATCTCTCCCACCGCCTGACAAAAGATGGACCTTATCCATATTCTCCAAGGGGTAAAGAATTTGATAAAACTTTAATTGATTCCTTAAAAAAGGGTGACCTTACCGGAATTATGAAGCTGGATGAAGAGTTTGCGGAAGAGGCGGGTGAATGCGGACTCCGGTCCGTCCGGATACTTCTCGGTGCATTAAATACCGATTTTAAAGGCGAACTTCTCTCCTATGAAGGGCCCTTCGGAGTCGGTTACGGTGTAATGAAACTAATTCCCCATCCTACCGGTAAAGATTATCTAAAGATTTTTGAAACCGAAAGAGCTAAGAAAAATAAGAAAAAACGGGAGGGCGAAGATATGTATGTAAAACTTGCACGGAAAAGCATCGGTGAATTTTTGAAAACAGGAAAAATCATGCCTGTACCAGATGATTTACCAAAAGAAATTCTTTCCCGAAAAGGCGGCGTCTTTGTGACGCTAAAAAAGCATGGTTATCTCCGCGGTTGTATCGGCACTTATTTACCGACAAGAGATTCACTTGTAGAAGAGATCATCCATAATGCCGTATCGGCAGCTTTTCAGGACCCTCGTTTCAATCCCTTACACAAAAGCGAATTTGCTGAGCTGGACATTTCCGTTGATATACTTTCAACACCGGTAAAAGCAAAGAAAGAGGAACTGAATCCGAAGATTTACGGTGTGATTGTCAGTTCTGGTTATAAAAGAGGCCTGCTGCTTCCCGATTTGGAAGGTGTAAATACCGCTATCGAGCAATTAAGGATTGCTTGTGAAAAGGCGGGAATTCCACCCAATAGCAATTATGAAATCTATAAGTTCACCGTCGAAAGACATGGTGATAAATCCTGATGAAAACCGCTTCTTTTTGGGAATATAATTTCGAAACCGAAAAAATTCATTGTGCTTTATGTCCGCATTTCTGCAAAATCGGCCCGGATAAAGCCGGTATTTGTCGGGTGCGGATCAACTATCAAGGAAGACTTTATGCGGAAAACTATGGAAAAGTTGGCTCCATTGCTTTAGACCCGATTGAAAAAAAGCCGCTCTATCACTATAAACCCGGGACTTCTATTCTTTCCCTCGGTACTTTTGGCTGTAATCTTCGCTGCAGTTATTGTCAGAACTACACAATCTCGCAACAGAAAGTATTAACCAGATATTTTGAACCCGAAAGCATTCCTGAATTAATCAAACAATTTGATAATAATATCGGGATTGCTTTTACCTATAACGAACCCTTTATCTGGTATGAATATGTCTATGATGTAGCAAAGATTACAAAAGAAAACAATCCTGATACGGCAGTAGTTCTTGTAACTAACGGCTATGTCAATCCCGAACCCTTAGAAAAGCTTTTACCTTATCTTGATGCCTTAAATATTGATTTAAAAAGTTTCAGGGAAGAAACCTACAGGAAACTATGTAAAAGCGATTTGGAACCGGTCTTAAATACGATTATAACTGCTGCTAAAGCTTGTCATGTGGAAGTGACAACCTTGGTTATAACTGACGAAAATGATTCAATGGAAGAAATACGTGAGATTGGACAATTTCTTGCATGTATTAATCCCGATATTCCATTACATTTATCTCGTTATTATCCCAATTATTTATTAACCAATCCCGCAACCCCAAAAGCTACCCTCATGAAAGCAAAAGAGATTGCTGAAGAGTATCTAAACTATGTTTATCTCGGTAATCTCCCCAGGGTTGACACCAATACTTATTGTCCAAAATGTGGATTGCTCTTAGTCGAAAGAATAAATTACCAAACCAATGCTTTAATAAAAACTCCTGTTTGTCCAAAGTGCGAGAAAGAAATAGCTATTATCTTATAAACCTCATCTTGAGGTTTTTTTAATTAAAAAAGTCGCTTAAACGCGACTTTTAAAGAATGATTGCGGAAAGAACGGCAGCTTTAGAAACGATACCTTTTAGCTTCCCTTGTTCGTTTGTGACCGCAATCGGATATTTAGAACCATTGAATAAAGGAACGAGCTCACTTACAGGGGTATCAAGGGCAGTTCTCCATACATCTTTTAGAATATATTTTTCAATATTTATATCTTCCTTTGTTGCTTGAATTGCATCTTCAAGGGTTATGATCCCAAGAAAATTCATTTTCTCGTCAACAACAAACGCACTTGAAAAATTGTTTTCGTTCATAACTTTTAAGGCTCTGCGACCATGGTCTGTAGGTCTTAGTAGAGCTACAGGTGTAATCATGATATTTTTTGCAGTCATTACCTTAGTTTTATCGGCACTATCAATAAAATCACGAACATAATCATCATTCGGAGCAGAGATCATTTTTTCAGGTGTATCAATTTGAATAATTTTGCCGTCTTTCATGATGGCGATTCTGTCTCCTAATTTAAAAGCTTCATTAATATCATGAGTGATAAAAACTATTGTCTTTTCCAATTTCCGTTGGATTGTGAGCAACTCAAATTGCATTTCTCTTCTGACCAAAGGGTCTAGAGCGGAAAAAGGTTCATCCATTAAAAGAATCTCGGGGTCATTACACAAAGCCCGGGCAATACCGACTCTTTGTTTCATTCCTCCGGATAAGCTTGAAATTTTTGAGTTTTCCCAGCCGGAAAGACCAACCAATTCAAGCATTTCTTTCGCTTTCTGCTCACGAATTTCTTTCTTAATACCTTTGACTTCCAAACCGAAGGCAACATTGGCTAAAACATTCCGATGCGAAAGCAGTCCGAAACTCTGAAATACCATTGCTGTTTTCTTGCGCCTAAATTCCTGGATTTGTTTTCTTTTTAGTTTAGCGAGATTTACTCCGTTATAGAAAACTTCCCCTGATGTCGGTGTTTGCAACATATTCAGACATCTGACAATTGTTGATTTTCCTGATCCGGAAAGACCGATAATTACAAAAATCTCTCCTGGATTAACTTTAAAAGAAACGTTGTTTAAAGCTACTGTAGCGCCTGTTACTTTTAAAATCTCATCTTTTGATAAACCTTTGTTCATGAGTTTCATTGCTTCACTTTTATTTGGACCGAAAATCTTCGCAACATTCTTTACTTCCAGAATTTCACTCATTAATTACACCCTCTTCCTTTTTTACAAGGTTTTGAGTAAATCTGTCCAGTAAAATTGCCAAGATTACAACGGCTATGCCAGCAATCAAGCCACGCCCAAGTTCCATTCTCTGAACTCCGAGCAGGACTTCCATTCCGAGCCCATTGGCACCGATCATTGAAGTTGTAACAACCATTGACATTGCCATCATCAAGGTTTGATTCAAACCGGTCATAATCGTCGGCAAAGCTTGCGGAATCTGAACTTTAATTAAGGTTTGCAATTCGGTTGCTCCAAAAGCTCTTGAAGCTTCTACAACTTCTTCATTGACCATTCTGATTCCGTGGTTGGTTAATCTGATTAAAGGCACGATTGCATAGATTGTTGTCGCAATAACCGCCGGTGCTTCCCCGAGTCCAAAGAAGATTATCGAAGGTATCAAGTAAACAAAAATTGGCATAGTCTGCATCGTATCCAAAATCGGCCTGACAATTTTATTTAATCTTTCACTCCTGGAAACCAAAATTCCTAACGGAAACCCAAACAGGCAAGAAATAATAACCGCTGCCAAAACAATCGCGAGTGTAAGCAACATTAAATCCCAGAGTCCAAAATAAGCAACAAAGGCAAGTAAAAGAACATAGAGAATACCTTTTCTGAGCTTTTTTTCTAGTTTAAAACCCACAAAGAAAACCACAATGAAAAAGACTAACCAAGGAATATAGGAAAGAAGGTCCTGAATTCCCCAAACCATTTCATTCAAAAATTTCTTAATCGCGTCAAAAAATCCTCTCCAGGCGTTTTTCCAAGTTCTGATAAAATTGTCAATAATGCTATTATCAAAATTTGCTTTAATTGGAAACTCGAATAACCATTTAAGCACCTTGAATCAAACCCTTTCGAACCATTTCCGCCCGGTCAGCATCAAGCCATTCATCAAGCAAATGGTCATATTTATTTAAAAACCATTTTGCTGTTGCTGTAAAATCAACATCATTTTCTTGCGCATAAGCGAGAGCTTCAGAAATCATTTCGCTTGTAGTTTGATAATTGCTTAAGAATTCACAAAAATCATGATCGCGGTTGTAAAAATCATTACTGACTGCAATTCTGATTTCCATTGCTGGCATTTCCGTTAAACCTGCCTGAAAATCCTCCAAATTTGTATATGGATTATCTTCAAGTAAAACAAAATCATATTTTCCAAGCAACCATGTGGGTTCCCAATAATAACCAACAATCGGCACTCCGTCTAAATATGCATCTGCAAGCACCGCACTTAAAGCAGCATCAGAGCCCGGACGGAAATATTCATAATATTCATCCAATCCATAAGCGAGATATTTTTTATGTAAAATCTGATCTACTTCCCAACCGGGAATCGCTCCATAGATTCTTCCTTTTCCGGAACCTTTATCTTCCATAAAAAGATAATAATATTTTTTTAAATCCTCAACCGTCTTTAAATCGGGAGCAAGAGCTTCAAGGCCACGTTCCGGATCTCCTTCTATTACATAACGCGGTACATAGAGACCCTGATAATTATCATCAAAATTAATACCGAGGTCGACTAATAATCCTGCCTCCACATCCTTTTGATAACTCGGAATATTATCGCTCCATTCTTCCATGTGGACATCAATTTCTCCTTGCAATAACCCTTCATGGGTAATTGGAGTCGAACCTCTGACTTCTTTATAATCAGAATAACCGAAAGCTTCAACGGCAATAAAACCGGCTACAGCATTATGAAATTGAACGCTGTCCCAGCCCGCATCCGCAAAAACAATGATATTTTTATCTTTTGAACAACCAGACAAGAAAACAATAAACACAAAAATAAAACCTAATAGAAATTTCTTCACAATATCCCTCCAAACTGCCAACTTTTGTTTTTTTGTGAATTGGCACTTTCTTATTCTACTATAAAAGCAAGTCAGTGTCAAGGTGCCAACTTGTAAAAACGCTTACGTTGTCAGTTTGACCTTTTAAAAAATTAGTGATATAATATTGATACATATAAATAAATGTGGGGTTAAACGAAATATGAAAATGAAAGTACCTGTGTACCAACAAATTGCAGTAGATGTCGCCTCAAAAATTGTAGAAGGAAGATATAAAATCGGTGACAAGATTTATGGCCGCACCTCGGTTGCAACAAATTATGGAGTTTCAGCAGAAACAGCAAGAAGAGCAATCAGCCTTCTCGATGATATGAAT
The DNA here is from genome assembly GCA_012841865.1 of Acholeplasmataceae bacterium. Classification (GTDB taxonomy): domain Bacteria; phylum Bacillota_I; class Bacilli_A; order ML615J-28; family CAG-698; genus DTU067. Next base: position 26,826 of record DUTX01000153.1, read on the forward strand.
GTTGTCGAGTCGATGAAAGGTAGCGGCGTAATCATTAAATCTAAAGAAAATGCCCTTAAGTTTTTAAGGCAATTTCAAAATATTGAAACTCTTGGCCAAATCGAACGTGATATTTATGCACTCCTTGATGATATTTCCAAAAAGGAACTTTACATGAAGGATTTAATAAAAGATATGGTCGACAAAGTAAAGAAATTCGAATCAATTAATCCCTTCATTCCATATGAAATTTATATTAATGAAGGATGTAAACATCTCAACAAAAGTTATAATGACTTAAGATTTTGGAATAATACCAAAGCTACAATAGTCGGTGTCAGAAGGGACGGAAGACTGATCCTTTCTCCGGGACCCGATGAAACCATTAAACTTATGGATGTGATTTATTATATCGGCGATGAAATTACTCAACAAACTGTTGAAACCTTCTTATATAAATAAAGAAACCGGTAAATCAAATTACCGGTTTTTATATTCCAATGCTGCTTGAAAAACTAACTTTCCGGAATTACTATTAATTCCTGTGATTAAGTTTTTATCATTATCAACAGTATGATAAATTTTGATTAAATCTCCTTCTTTTGTTTCTGAGCAAAAATGAATTTCATAACTTAAGATCTCCATCTTTTTTAATTCAGAAATAGAAAAAGAATCAAAAACCAAATTACTATAGATGGTGTTGTTGGTGTGATAATTCAGATCAATATCCGTTGCCCTGATTTTTCTTTCATAAACAAAGTTTTTATTTACAGACTCAGCTAGGAAATGACCGTATCTATCTTCTAAAGTCCTTTTTTCTAAATGTTTCATTTTCAAGGGATAACAAGTTGTAGCAACCTTTCTGGGGCGTCTTGTATCATAATCAAGAATGCACCATTCGGAAGTTCCTTTAACCAAGACTTCTTTTTTGGGGCTTAAGATTTCAAAATCACGATTGCATTTAATAGCTGAAGGAAGCAGGGGCCAGGTTTTTAATATCACCTTTTCGCCCCATTTCGGAAGTTTATTAATTTTTATCATAACCTTAGTAATAACCCAAAAAGCATCGCTCTTTGCTTTTAAGGTAAAATAGTCCATTCCCATCACTTGCGCATGGTCACTGGCAGCTGCTTGAAAATGTCTCATGATTGCAGGGATAGAAAATTTTGATTCAAAATCAACATCATTTGCATCCAGTTTAATTTTTCGTTTAAACCGGTTCATACTTCACCTCATTTTTTGCTATAAATTCTCTTAATTAATTTTATCACTAGCTGAAATGATTGTCAAAAGGGGAGTAGAAATTGACAAATTTTTACTATAATGATATGATATTTTTAGTTTTAAAAGAGGTATATTATGGAGAATTATCAGTTATTAAAACAATTTAAATTTAAGCATTCTGCACAAGCTAACGAAAAAGCTTTTGTTAAAGGAAAACACTATCGTTTTACTGTTTTAACCGGAAGACTTATCCGTATGGAATATAGTCCCGAGGGAGTCTTTGAAGACCGGCCTTCTCAAACCTTTTGGTTTAGAAAACAACCAGTTCCTGAATTTCAAGTTCTTGAAAAGGGTAACCAACTAGAAATCATTACTTCCCATCTGCATCTTTATTATGAAAAGGATGCACCTTTTTCCGAAAACACCTTAAAAATCGCCCGTACCAATGATAAAAGTGGTAACTACTTATGGCATTACGGAAAAAAATCTAACCGTAATCTGAAAGGAACTTACCGAACCTTGGATGATGTTGACGGCGAATTGAGACTTGAAGAAGGTTTAATGTCCAGGGATGGTTATAGCGTTTTCGATGATTCAAAAACTTTTGTTTTTGGTAAAGAGGGTTGGTTAGAAAAACGCAATCCGAATAATATTGATCTCTACTTCTTCGGATATGGCCATGATTATGAAGCTTGCTTACGTGACTTTTATAAAGTAAGTGGTCAGACACCGCTTATTCCCCGTTTTGCGCTTGGCAACTGGTGGAGTAAATTCTGGAATTATACCGATGAAGAGATGAAAGAATTGGTTGAAGAATTTGAAAAACGGGATATTCCTCTTTCTACATTTATCATCGATATTGACTGGCATCTGAGAGAAATACCAAAAGAATATGGAGACGGTTGGACGGGTTATACCTGGAATCGAGCTAATTACCCAGATCCTGAAGCTTTCCTTGATTTCCTTAAAAGCAAAAACTTAAAAATATCCTTAAACCTCCATCCCGCTTCCGGAATCAGAGCTTATGAAGAATGCTATCCGCAAGTGGCGGAATTTATGGGGATAAATCAAGAAACAAAGGAACCGGTACCTTTTGATTGCACCGATCCGAAGTTTATGGAAGC
>DUTX01000154.1 GCA_012841865.1 Acholeplasmataceae bacterium
TAACCGAAAAAGAGATATCTGATTTACTGATTGCGCTTAGATTGCTTGAAGATGTAAAAGACGAAGAAGAGCTGTTTCTTTTGGAAAGCGAAGATATAGATAAGATCTTAAATTCGAAAATACTATATTTAATAATTAAAAATTATTTGTATCAACTAGCTAGCGAAGGCTTCTTAATTATTGATTTTGGTTATGAAGATGAAGCTTGGGAAGAAGAAATGAAAAACTTTTTTGATGGGGTGAAATTGATTATCGAAAAAAACAAAAGTATCGGTATCAGAAACTTGGATTTAAATATTGTAAAAAATATTACAACAGGTTATATAGGTGAAGAAAGCGACGATTTAACGATTATTTTAAAATCAAAGATTCTCTTGGATACGATCATTACAAATATTAAAAGATTAAAAAGGAACCCGAATACCGGAGAAGGTGTTTTAATTATTAATATATATGAAGAGGATTGGTTAGACTGGCCACCGCCTATAGCTCGTCCCGGTGAATTAAGAAATTTTATTCGCGGAATTCAAATCATTTATGAGGAGTTGAAGATAGATTTAAACAATCCGGTTATACATAAAGAAAGGCTGAAGGAAATCAGTGCGGGTACTGAAGATACGAATGGAGACGGAATTATTGATGATAATGATGATAATGAATTACGGGAGATTATTAAATCAAAGATTCTTTCAGACACTCTAATCTTTCTAATGTATGAAGAAATTACAACATAAAGAGCATATCTTTTGCAATCAACTTTTTCTTCTGTTATAATTTTAGTGAAGATACAGGGTATCTTCAGAAACGATAAACCATCATTTCAAACACCCCTCCCCCAATGTATTATTTAAATGTCAGAAAAGCCGTCTTTCTCTTTTTAGGACGGCTTTTTCTGCTGATGGTTTTTGAGAACGATATTAGCGATTAAAAAGACGATTAGAAATGTGATGAGCATCTCATCTCCAGGATCTATTAGTGTCCTTTTTGACTCCTTTTCCTTAGCTAGATAACCATCAAGACCAAGCAAGAATTTATTAAGCTTTGCGATTAACTCTTTGTTTAAGAGCGCACTTAGATTTGAAAAGATCTCGACAGTAGTATTTTTTTTGGCTAACGAAATGTTTATCACCCGACTTTAATATATATTATGACATTAGCAGGATTTTGCCTATGAAAACACTAAGTTTTTAATTTTTCCAGTTGAAATTTCGGAAGTTTTGGTATATAATATTATATACCTGATGGTTAAGACGAATGTTAATTATTCGGGAGTTACAATGAACAAAAAACAAAGCGCAGCACTAAAAGCGGCAGAGTATATTAAAGATAATATGATTCTTGGTCTTGGAACCGGTTCGACGGCTTATTATTTGATTCAAAAAGTTGGCGAACTTTTGAAGAGCGGCTACAATTTAAAATGTGTAGCTACTTCTTTTGAGACCGAGAAACTTGCAAAGGATTTAAATATTCCTCTTTATGATCCGGATGAATTAGGTCATGTCGATTTAATCATTGACGGTGTTGATGAGATTGATCCTGCTTTTAATGCTATTAAAGGCGGCGGAGGCGCTTTGCTTCGGGAAAAAATTGTTGCGAGTCTTTCCAAAAAAGTAATTTGGATAATGGATGACAGCAAATTAGTTCCTGCGCTAGGGAAATTTCCACTCCCCGTGGAAATCATTAGATTTGGTCACAAACAACTGCTGAAGAAAATGGAAGTTTTAGGTTTAAATCCAGTTTTAAGAATGGCTCAAGAAAAACCTTTTTTGACCGATAGCAATAATTATATTGTCGATCTCCACTTAGGTGAAAACTTTAAAATCACGGAGATTAAAACTCTGCTAGATAATTTAGTCGGAGTTGTAGAAACGGGGCTTTTCCTGAATTTATGTGATATAATTGTAGTTGGTTTTGATCAAGAAGCAAAAGTATTTATCAACAACAAGTAAATTTGTTGTAACTCGGGACGTGGCGCAGCTTGGTAGCGCGTTTGAATGGGGTTCAAAAGGTCGCAAGTTCGAATCTTGTCGTCCCGACCATTATTGAATATAAGGAGTGGCTATAGATGAAAATTGGTTTTATTGGTCTTGGTGTTATGGGCAAATCAATGGCAAGAAATCTAAAAAAAGCTGGATTTGCTGTTTCTATTTTTGCTCGGAATCCTGAAAAAGTTCAAGATCTTGTTTCGGAAGGATTCAAACGTTATGAAACCATTAAAGAACTTGTTGTCGATTCTGAAGTTGTTATTACTATTGTCGGTTATCCTTCTGATGTGAGGGAAGTATATTTTGACGCTGATAAGATTATTGCGAATGCGAAAGCGGGAACAATACTTATGGACATGACAACTTCAAGTCCGACCTTAGCTAAAGAAATTCATCAAAAAGCCAAAGATAAAAATATATATAGCTTAGATTGCCCTGTAACCGGCGGCGATCTTGGCGCAAAAAACGGGACATTAACAATCTTTGTTGGTGGCGAACGCGAAATTTATGAAAAAGCTTTGCCGGTTTTAGAAGCAATGGGGAAAGTGATTACTTTCGTTGGTGCTCCTGGTAGCGGGCAACATGCAAAACTGGCTAACCAAATTGCGATTGCCGGAGCAATCTCCGCAGTTTCAGAAACGATTGCTTATGCGAAAGCGAACGGTCTTGATCCTAAAGCTTTGGTTGAGGTTTGGGGAAGCGGCAGTGCCGGCAGTTGGCAAATGTCGAATATGGCTCCGCGAGCTTTAAACGGAGATTTACAGCCTGGATTTTTTATCAAACATTTTATTAAAGATATGAACTTAGCAATTGAAGAATCTGAAGATAAAGGCCTTTATTTAAAGATGTTAAAGATAGTGCGCGATATGTTTCAAGAAATGGCAGATCGCGGTTATCAGGATTTAGGCACGCAAGCAATAATTGATTATTATAAATAACATAAAAGGAGTTAACAAAAGTGGACGATGGTTCTGACCCTTATGGGTTAATCTTAATTTTAATACTGCTTGTAGTATTAATCGCCATTAATGCTTTTTTTGCTTCTGCAGAAATGGCCGTTGTGTCGGTCAATCAAAACCGTTTGAAAAAGGTTCTTGAAAACGGGGATAAAAGAGCAAAATTATTAAAGAAATTGACTGCGGAACCGACTAGGTTCCTTTCTACTATTCAAGTCGCCATAACCTTAGCCGGGTTTCTTTCAAGTGCGACCGCTGGTTCCAAATTATCCGGATATGTCGTACGCCTCTTCAGTTCGATTGGCGTTAGGATGAGCGAAACCGTGGCAATGATTTTGGTAACTTTAATTTTATCTTACATCAACTTAATTTTCGGTGAACTTTTTCCCAAAAAACTAGCTTTGAAAAATCCGGAAAAAGTAGCTTTAAGATCGGCACGGGTTATCTATTTTGTCATGATAATATTTAATCCCTTTGTGAAACTGTTAACCGCTTCAACAAACTTACTTTTTAGAATAACCGGAAATGACAAACAAACAGAAGAAGAAAAAGTATCCGAGGATGAAATCAGGTCCTTGATTATTACCGGTCATATTGAAGGTTTAATTAATGAAGCTGAAAAAGAGATGCTAGAAAGCATCTTTAAGTTTGATGATTTGACTGCCGATGAAATCATGACGCCGCGGATTGATGTTTTCGCAATCAACATCGATAAACCTTTATCCGAACAAATGGATGCGATTATATCTGAAGGCTTTTCCCGGATTCCGGTCTTTAAAAATGATATCGATAATATTGTCGGTATTCTTCATGTTAAAGACATTCTTAAACACGCAAACAAATATGGCTTTGAAAACTTTCCGATTGAAAAGCTGATGCGGAAACCTTACTATGTGCCAAAGTACTTGAAGATTGACATTCTTTTTAAGAAGATGCAGGCAACAAATAATCCGATTGCGATTTTGATTGACGAACATGGTGGATTTGCCGGAATTGTTACTATCGAAGATTTGGTTGAAGAAATCGTCGGTAACATTTATGATGAATACGACGAAGAAGACCGGTCGATTCAAAATGTCGATGAAAATACTTATTTGGTTGATGGCAGCATTCAAATTCAGGAATTAAACAAACGTTTGAAGATTAGAATTGATGACGCCAATGAAAACTATGACACCTTAAGCGGATTGATTATTTATCTCTTGGGCTATATACCAGATAAGAGTTTTCAAGACATAATTGAATATGATAATCTAACCTTTAAGATCAATAAAGTTTGTTCTAATAGGATTGAACAAATCTTACTTACGATTAAAGAAGCAAATACTAATACTGATATTGTTGAAAAATAGGCATTCCGAATGAAGGAATGCTTTTAAAATGAAAAAAGGCGCCAAGTGCCTTTACTTATTGAAACATGTTTAAATCAATCTCGAGATTTTCAAAGAAAGCCGGATTATCTTTTTCAAGAATTATTCTTCCGAAGTTCTCAACTACTACTTCAAATTTTGAACTTCCGTAATTTATCTGAACATCATAGGTTTTTTCATCAAATTTTACATCAAGTGACAGACCGATATGATAATCATCTTTTTCGAATTTTACATTTTCCAAATTAACATTTTCCGTGTTTAATAAAGCAAGGTAATCAGTGAGGTCAAGGTTAATGCCATACCTCTCACATACATCCATAGTTTTATACACTTCCGTGTTATCTTCCTTCAATTCATAGAGGTAGGCTTGTTTTCCTTGGAGATAATAATAATTCTCGACTACTTCTACCCCGTCTTGTGTTTTTGTTTTTTCAGATAGGCTTCGCTTTTAGCTAGGTCAAAATGTCCTTCATAAGGCAAAGAGAAAATTGCAAGTTTCACTTTTCCTTTTACATAATTCCATTCTTGAACTTTTGATTTCATTAATTCGAAAGCTTCTTCTTTAGTATTAATATTTGTTAATTCAGGATCCGGTTGTCGGAAAGTTGCACAACCAACCAAAACAATAGAAAAAACACTAAGGCAAGAAAACTTAGTAAACTTTTGAATTTTTTCATTTGTACCCTCATCATATCTAATAGTTTAAATATATTATACATCTTTTGATAATTTATTGCAAATACCAATTTTAATTGATTGGATTTTTGGTTAAATATATATTGATAAATCCATCACAATTTGATATAATATTATATGCTATGGAGGAGTACCCAAGAGGCTGAAGGGGCTGGCTTGGAAAGCTAGTAGGCCGTTAACCCGGCGCAGGGGTTCAAATCCCCTCTCCTCCGCCATAAAAAACAATTACTTTGATACAATCAATTCGGTTGTATTAAGGGAAAATAGAATAAAACGAAAGAAAAATTCATAATTTCAGGTTTAAAATGCTCTA
>DUTX01000155.1 GCA_012841865.1 Acholeplasmataceae bacterium
CATTTGTAAGTAAAGAATAATGATTGAAGTCGAAACGAAGAAATTCATTTCCGACATAGGAGCCTTGTTGAGTCACATGTTTACCGATAACTCTCCGTAAGGCTTCGTTTAAAAGATGCGTTGCCGAATGGTTCTTGATGACATGGTTGCGGAAAACGGGATCAACCTTGAGCTTTACTTGCTCATTTACATTGATTTTATCTTTTCCTAATTGTACCAAAGAAGCATGTTGAAAGTTCGGTAATTTTGTAGTATCGGTAATTTTATATTGTTTACCTTTATATTCCAAAACACCACGGTCACCGATTTGGCCGCCCGCTTCCGCATAAAACGGGGTTTCCTTAAACACAGCCAAAACTTCGCCGCTTGCTTCATTTACTCGCACTCCTTCACTAAAGAGAGCAATAATTTTTGTTTCTCTCTCTAAGAGATCATAACCGAGGAAATTACTTGCTTCCGTAAATGCCAGCATTGCTTCGTTTTGAGAAACCATCGATTGCTCATCGCTTCGCGAAGCCCGAGACTTTTCTTTTTGTTTGTCAAGTTCGGCTAAAAATCCTTCCTCATCCACTTTAAAATCATGTTCAAGAGCAACCTCAACGGTTAATTCATAAGGAAAGCCGAAAGTGTCATAAAGCAAAAAAGCGGTCGCGCCGGAGACGATTTTTTCATCGGCATTATTGATATATTCAACTAGCCGCTTTTCACCGGCTTCTAAGGTCTGGAGGAATTTTTCTTCCTCAAAACGAATTATTTTTTGAAGATCTTCTACCTTATCCTGAAGATAAGGATAATACTCTTTCATGATTTGTGCAACAACAGGCACAAGCTTATACATAAAAGCTTTGTTCATACCAAGTTTCCGCCCGAATCGAACAGCCCGGCGGAGAATCCTTCTTAAAACATAACCGCGGCCTTCGTTGCTGATTATTGCACCGTCTGCCACCGCAAAGACAACGCTTCTAACATGATCAGCAATAACTTTAAAAGCCATCTGACCTTGATATTGGACCTGCGTCAGCCTTGCAGTTTCTTCAATAATCGGCAGGAAGAGGTCGGTTTCATAGTTGGTTTGTGTTCCTTGTAAAACGCAACACATTCTTTCTAAGCCCATGCCGGTATCAATGTTTTTGCTCGGAAGCTCGCGATATTCGCTCCGCTCTTTTCCCGCTTCCGCATTATACTGACTGAAAACAATATTCCAAATTTCAATATAACGGTCATTATCAAGATCTTGTTCTAAGAGTTTTATTCCTAAATTTTCGGGATCAAACTTCGGACCACGGTCATAAAAGACTTCCGTATTCGGACCGCAGGGACCTTCACCAATTTCCCAAAAATTGCTTTCAAGCTCAATGATATGGTCTTTAGAAACCCCGAGTTCCTGCCAAAATTTCTTTGATTCTCCATCGCTCGGATGGACCGTAAAATAGAGTTTATTCAAGTCAAATCCATACCACTCGGGAGCGGTTAAGATTTCTAAAGCCCAGGTTAAAGCCTCCTTTCGGAAATAATCGCCAATGGAGAAATTACCGAGCATTTCAAAAAAAGTATGATGGCGAGCGGTGCGACCAACATTTTCGATATCGTTGGTGCGAATCGATTTTTGCGAATTCGCCATCCTGCGGTTGGCAGGGATCTCCCTTCCGTCAAAATACTTTTTCAAAGGCGCAACTCCGGCATTGATCCATAAAAGCGAAGGATCGTTAACCGGAATTAAAGAGGCGCTCGGTATAATGTCATGGCCTTTGCTTTTCCAAAAGTCAAGCCACTTTTGTCTGATTTCGTAACTTTTCATTCTTTTCATCCTTCTTCTACTCTTTCTTTGATTCTACATCAATTAAAGTTACCATAATAATCGGATTTTTCTTAGTCATGCGGAAGACCTCTTTATTGATGGCTTCCTTCAGTTTGTTTTTCAAGTCGTTCCAGTCGATATAGCGTTTCTTAAAATAATCATCGATGATGTTTTCTGTAATACTTTCAACCGCACTTGAGACTTCTTCGGCGGTCTCCCCGACCATAAAGCCTTTTAAAACTACGGTCGGACCGGCGACAATTTTCTTTATCCGGGCATCAATGCTGGTAACAACTAACAAAATTCCGTCTTGGGAGAGCATTTCGCGGTCTTTCAAAACTACTTCGTTAATATCACCAACGAAAGAACCGTCAACCAAAACGTCACCGACTTGGACTTTATCTTGCGTCAACAAAAGTTTTCCGTTATCAAATGTGATTTTAGCGCCGTTTTCAAGAAGAATGATTTTTTCTTCTTTGAAGCCTGCTTCCAGACAAATCCGCTTCTGAATATACTGATGACGATATTCGCCGACAATAGGAACCACATATTTGGGTTTCAAGATATTGTAAAGCATTTTTAAATCTTCGCTGTCAGCATGGGACGACATTAACATTGACTTCGGAATCACCGTCACCTTGGCATTATGGCGGTGAAGGAGACTCGTGGTCTTTTGAGCCATAATTTCGGTCCCGGCAGTCGGTTGCGAGATAATGATAATATTATCGTCTTCTTTGATTTCGATAAGTCTATCAACCCCGTTACACATTCTTTGCAAGGTATAATAAGGTTCGTGGCGGATTCCGGTAATAATGACTGCGAGATTCTCATCGTCATTTCTGTTTTCTTCGGTCATATATTTCAAGGTTACCAGGTTTTCATCCGGTATCTGGAGATAGCCTTCATTCATCGCAATATTAATGGTTTTTTGAGCCTTCTTACCGATGATGGCGATTTTGCGATTATTTTGTACGCAAAGGTTGATTATCTTCTGAATCCGTTGTAATTCGGTCGAAAACATCGAAAAAATCACTCGTTTTGAGTTTTGAAGGATTTCATTAACATGATGTATCAATTGATAATCATTCGAAGCACGACCGATATTTGCGGCGCCGAGACTTTCTGAAAATAAGGCGAGAACGCCGTCCTTGGCGATCTCGATCATATTTCCGAATGAGGTTTGGTAGCGGGGATCGGTGTTGGATGCGAATGTAAAATCGGGGGCATAGACCAAAGCTCCGTCTTCGGTTTTAATTGCAATTCCAAGCGACTCCGGGATGCTATGACTTGTAGAATAGAAATGGACGGAAACATTCCCGAACTTTAAAGTTTTGCTCGCATTAATCCGGTAAAGCCGGTAATCAGCAATATTCATTCCCGCCTCGTTCAACGCAAGTTCTACAAGAGACATTGTAAAATGGGTGCCGAAAACACCGACATTAATATCTTTTAATAATTCGGGGACAGCTCCGATAAAATCATCATGACCATGCGATAAAAAAATCCCTTGAATTCTGTCCTTATTTTCAAGTAGATGGGTTATATCAGGAATAACGGCATCAACGCCGTATAAATCAAAACTGGGGTTCTTAAGACCGGCATCGAGAATGAATATTTTTCTGTCAACCTCAACAACATACATATTCTTTCCGTTTTCGCCAAGTCCACCCAAAGCACAAAAACTTATTTTACTCATATTTTCACCTTTGTAATATTATACCAAAATTATGTGATTATATCAACGAAAAAGAAAGCGAAGCTTTTTTAAACTAAAGTAAAAAATCCTCAAACAGAGGATTTTTTCAATTCAAAACTTGAACAGAAAGTTTCGCTGGACCTTCTTGCACGCGAACCGTCAATCTTAATATCCTCAGCATGACAAATCCTGCGTTTATTAAAAACACAATTCACCGCTTCGCAGCTCACATCCAAAAATTTCGGATCTCCGATTCTTCCGATCTCAAACTTATAAGAACGGTCCGTGGCTTTCCGGTCGCCTTTTCTATAACTCGAACATTTGGTTTCGTTTTCGGAAAGCGCAGTTTCTCCCTTCACCAGAATCCCGTCCCGAACACAATATTTTTTGTGCCAATACGTACAGCTATCGACACCGCATTTTAATCTTGGCATAATTACCTCCGTTTATTTTTTACTTTATTTTTTGATGGAAATCTGATAAAGACTTTAATAAATCTCTTTAAATTGAAAGGAATTACAGGATATAGATATGGTTTTCCAAATGATTTCAAACGAATTAAATAAATCATCCAAATGAGGAATAAGATTACAAAACCATACCAATCAAAAAAGACAATCGCTAAGATAAATAGGAGTTTCGCTATTTTATTCGCAAGTCCTAACTCATAACTTGGTGTAAGATAGGTTCCGATTGCACTGATTGCAACTAAAAGCACAGTCTGAATCGAAAAAAGTCCGACATTAACCGCAAAATCGCCAAGGAGAAATCCCGCAATCAAACTCATTGAGGTAGCTAGAGAATTCGGAGTGTGAATCGAAGCCAAACGCAGAAATTCAACACCTACTTCCGCAGCAATTACCTGAAGATAAATATTTACTTTCGTTTCCGCATCCGGAGTAAGCATTTCTAAGATTCCTGGTAAATAATCATTTTTAACTAAAATTAACCAAACCGGAGTTAAGAAGATGGAGATTAAAATTCCTAAAAAACGAATCCACCTCAGATAAGTTCCTGCCACCGGCGTTTGCCGGTATTCCTCAAAATGCATCATATGATCAAAGATTGTTGCCGGAGCAAGAATTACCGAAGGCGAAGTATCAACAAAAAGCGCAAACATCCCTTGATAGAGATGGACGGCAACCGTATCCGCCCTTTCCGTATACCTTACCAAAGGATAAGGATTAAGTTTTTTGCGGCGGATAATCATTTCTTCCAAACCTTTATCGGTCATTATTAAATGTTCTGTCCTGACCGTACCCAGTCTTTCTTTAACTTTTTTTAAAAGGTATTCCTCACAGACACCTTCTAGATAAACCAAACAAACATAACTCGGGCTTTCCTCGCCAATCAAAAACAACTTATTCCGGAGCCGGCTGTCTTTAATCCTTCTCCGCAAAAGCTGAATATTGAGATGAAAGTTTTCGGTAAAACCATCATGAGCCCCGCGAATGACCTTTTCCATCTCCGGTTCAGCAACTGACCGGTTCGGATAGCTTCTGACATCAATCGAGATTGCCTGCGTTGAATCTTCAAGCAGGACTACCGCCATGCCGTTTAAGATTTCAACAATAATTTTATTTAAATCGTCAAGCAAAGTAAGATTATGATGAGCAAGATTTTGATAGACCAGTTCCAGGGAGTATCCTTGATCGCGGGGAAGCGCAAGGATGCTGTTGACAACCTCGATTAATTGCCAGCTGTCAACCATTCCGGTCAAAAAATAGAGGTTAATCCTTTTTTCCAAAAATTTTAGTTTGCGCCTCCCGACATCATATGATTCCTTTAGTCCAATGCCCTTTTCAATAAAGTTAGTGTTTTCCTGAAAATTTGTTGTTAATTTCATAATTAACCTTTCGGTTTAAAAATAATCGCACCGAAAAATGCAAAGATAATCGCGGCAGCAATTCCGGCGGCGCTTAAATCAAAGACACCGGTCAGGATTCCGATATAACCGACTTCTTCGGCTTTATCCAAAGCGGAATGGAGAATTGAATGACCGAAAGAAGAAATCGGGAGACTCGCGCCGGCACCGGAAAACTCAATCAATTTATCATAGGCATTGAAAATGTCCAAGGCGGCGCCCAAAAAGACAAACAAGGAAGTAATATAAATTGGAACCAATTTAAACTTGTCCATAATAAACTGCGCCAAAGCACAGATTAAGCCGCCAACAATAAAAGCTTTCAAAAAGATCATATTACATCATCCTTTCCAGTACCACGGCATGAGCAATCCCCGGTATCGATTCTTTTTGGGCAGTAATCACCGAATTTAAGAGTGCTCCCGTCGCGACGACCAAAATCCTTTTGTAATGGCCTTGGCGAAGCATTGCGAGGAGATAGCCGAAAGTAACCGCTGCGCAACAACCGCACCCCGAGCCCCCCGCAAAAACATCCTGATTGTCGCGGTCATATATTAAAAGACCGCAATCCTTGTAATTTTCATTAAGTTCGATATTTATTTCTTTAAACAAACGCACCACCATATCTCTCCCGAAATAAGACAAATCGCCCGTCACAATTAAATCATAGGCTTCCGGACCGATATTGAAATCTTCAAAATGTTGATAAATTATATCAAAAGCCGCCGGCGCCATTGCTCTTCCCATATCTAAGGGATCGTTTAATTTACCGTCGATTACTTTTCCAGCGGTAAGAGCACTCACTTTGATATCAGTAACCTCATCTGTCAATAAAGCAACCCCTGCAGCGGTTACCGTAAAAGTCATACTGTCGGGTTTTTGACCGCCGTATTCAGTCGGATAGCGAAATTGTCTTTCCGAGGTTGCATTATGGGAAGAAGTTCCGACTAAAATCTTTTTTCCAAACTTACTTTCAATTAATGCAGAACCAACAACAATCGCTTCGGTCGCGGTGCTGCAGGCTCCAAATACCCCGAGATATGGCAGGTCATAATCTCTTAAAACATAATTTCCGATAATCAGCTGATTATTCAAATCCCCGCCGACAAAATAATCTATCTTAGAAACTTCCATATTGTTTTTCTTTAAACAAATTTCTAAAGCATCGCCTAAAAGTTGCATCTCAGCCTTCTCCCATGTTTTCGCATTACAATATAAATCATCATAGCTTTTATCAAAATATCGATTCAGGGGTCCGTTTTTTTCCTTGGGTCCGGTTATAACCGCCGCCTCTCCCATATAAACATTTTCTAAACGAACACTTTGTTTTCCGACTTTCATCTTATATCCCAATGAAATAACGGAGCGTGCCGAAGATAAAGGCGCTTAGGACCCCAACAACAATGACACTTCCCGCCAGTTTAAACATATTGGTGATAATGCCAAGAAATACACCTTCGCTTTTTGATTCCAAAGCGGCGCTTGTCATCGAATTTGCAAACCCCGTAATCGGAATAATCGTTCCGCAGCCGGAAAATTGTCCAATTTTATCATATACCCCCAAACAAGTTAAAAGTGCCCCCATGAAAACCATAATCGTAACCATAACCGCATTTGCCAGGTCTTTTTCTAAACTAAAGCCATTTTTTAAAATCTCTAAAATAATTTGGCCAAGCAGAGATATTAAACCACCGATAAAAAAAGCTTTCAAAATGTTTTTAAGCATTGGTCTTTTGACTTCGGTTTCTGCTTTAACCTTTTCTACAATTTTTTGATGTTTGATATTCATAATGCACTTCCTTTTTTATTTCTTTATAATTATTCTCTCTTGAAACGGCGATTTTATAAGTAAAAAATGCCCAATCGGGCATCTTTATCTTTTTCTATTTTTATTTCTAAAAACAAGAATTGTTTGTATAATCACTGTTGGAAGCAAGGCATTTAAAACCATAATGAATATTTCAAAATGACTTAAAGGAAAAGCAAGAAAGATTTTTTGGAAAAAGGGGAGAAAGAGAGCAAGATTGATTAAAAGCATTCCAATCCCAAACGACCAAAGCATTGCCTTATTCCGAACTTTGTTTTTAAAAATTGATTTAGTGCCGCGACAGTTAAAACTATGAAAGAGTCTCGCCATACATAAGGTCCCAAAAACCATTGTTCTGGCGACATAGTGGTCGCTTCTTAAACCAAGATGATAAGAAATGAGCGTAAAGAATGCAATCAAAATGCCTTCAAATCCAATGATTTTTAAAACCCGTTTGGATAACAAACTTTGATCGGGTTTTCTCGGCGGACGCTTTAACAAATCGTCATCATTTTCTTCCATCCCGATTGCAATCGCGGGGAGGCTATCGGTCAAAAGGTTAATAAACAAAAGATGCACCGGAGCAAAAGGAATTGGTAAAGATAAAAGTGAAGTGTAAACAACCAAAATGATTGCTGCGGCATTTCCGGAAATTAAAAAGGTAATAGCGTTTTGAATATTGTTATAAATCTTACGGCCGTTTCGAACCGCCTTTATAATCGTATAATAATTATCATCGGTTAAAATGATTGCGGAAGCTTCCTTTGAAACCTCTGTTCCGGAAATTCCCATTGAAATTCCGATATCAGCTTTTCTGATTGCGGGCGCATCATTGATCCCGTCCCCAACAAAAGCAACAATGCCACGGTTTTTCTGCCAGATATCAACAATCTTAATTTTATGTTCCGGAGAAACACGGGCATAAACTGAAACCTGATCAATTAATTTTAAAAGCTCCTCTTTCTTCATTCGCTCCAGTTCATCACCGGTTAAAGCCAGATCATTTTTTCCAAAAATCCCCACTTCGCGGGCAATAGCAATCGCGGTATTTCGGTGATCCCCTGTAATCATTACCGGTTTTATTCCCGCTTTTTTAGCTGCCTGAATAGCTTTAACGGCTTCCGGACGGGGCGGATCGACCAAAGTAATTAAACCGAGAAATCTCAAAGAACTCTCGTCTTTATAAGAAATTTGTTTTTCAAACTCTTTGTCTTTATTGTATTCTTTATAAGCCAAACCGAGTACCCGGTAGCCGCGGTCGGATAAAGAACGAATCGATAGGTTTATATCATATCTATCCCCGGCAGAAAGATATCTGATTCTCTCGCCGGTATAAATCTCAATCGATTTTCGTAAAACGACATCCGCCGCTCCCTTTACAAAAATCAGATACTTTCCGTTTACTTGATTCAAAGTACTCATAATTTTTCTGGTTGAATCAAAGGGTAGTTCCGAAAGACGGGGGTACTTTTCCAATTCATGATATAAGTTGATATTATAGCGCTTAGCATAATTCAGTAAAGCAACTTCGGTAGCATTTTTATTCTGATCGGCAGTAAAGACCGAATCATTGCATAAGTAGCAGGTCATTAAAAAATATTGGTGGTTCAATTTCTTGATATCAAGTACAGTTGCCGATATAATTTTTCCGTCCAAATATAGTTCCTGAACTTCCATCCGGTTTTGGGTGAGTGTTCCGGTTTTATCCGAACAAATGACATTGATACAACCTAAACCTTCAACTGCTTTTAATTCTTTGATAATTGCCGCATCTTCCGCCATCCTTTGGGTTCCGATTGCCAGCACAATCGTCACAATCGAACTTAAAGCTTCCGGAATCGCAGCAACCGCAAGCGCCACTGCAAACATTAAAGAATCAAGCAAAGCAATCTTCCGATATAAACTTAAAAGAAAAATCGTTAAACAAATAACGATAATGATGATGGCAAGTTTTTTAGAAAATTCATCCAAGGAAATCTGGAGCGGTGTTTTTTGCGATTTAGTTTCTCCGAGCAAACGCGCTATCTTTCCCAGTTCCGTGTTCATCCCAACTTTTGTAACGACGAAGAGTGCCTTACCGGAAGTAACGACCGTTCCGGAAAACACCATATTCTTTTGATCACCGATGGCTAGATGATCATTTAAAAGCACTTCATCGTCCTTTTCCACCGCTTGACTTTCGCCGGTAAGGGATGACTCGTTAACTTCGAGATTCCTTGAATAGATGATCCTGCCATCGGCTGCAATGATGTCTCCGGCTTTGATTGCAACAATATCACCCACTACCACCTCAAAAGTCGGAATCAATTCTTCTTTTCCATCCCGAACCACACGAGCATGCGGGCTTGAAAGTCTTTTCAGACTGCGAAGCGATTTCTCGGCTTTAAAATGTTGATAAGTTCCAATCACTGCATTTAAGGTAATTACCGAAAAGATTACGATTGTACTTTCAAGTTCTCCGGTAAAAAGTGAAATCAACGCCGCAATAA
>DUTX01000156.1 GCA_012841865.1 Acholeplasmataceae bacterium
GTGCGTTATGCTTTAGAAGGCCATTCAGATAAAATGGTTGTCTTTAAACGTGATGAGACCAGTAAAGAATATAAAATCAGCTATGAACTTTTGAATCTTGAGTATTGTGCAAACACGGAAAGAAAAGTTCCGATTTCTTGGATCAAAGACGACCGTTCCGGTTTAACTCAAGAATTCTATGACTATGCTTTACCTTTAATTCAAGGCGAAAGCAACACTTTCTATGAAGATGGACTTCCGCGACATGCGAAATTAAAGAAAGTTTTTGTAAAAAAGTAAAAAACGCGTAGTTTTGGAAATTTTACGGAAGGTATTGAATATAACTTTTAGGGAAAGGGATACATATATCCTTTTCCCTAGTTTTAATGCTATATTAGGGGCGGTTAAATGAAAAGTAAAAGCGAAGTTTTTTTGTCGTTTCTCTTTTCTTGCTTACAATCATGTTTTTTGTAATGCCGGTTGTATAATTTAATGCTTTTTTTCTAAATGTCATTTTCGGATATCAATTTCATCCGTTTGGAAAAACGCAATCATTATCATTATTTAAACTGGAAGGCTTAATTAAAGACAATATTAAATTTATAAAAGAATTTCTTATGGTCGTCAATCCATTAAAGTCTGCCATTCCGGTTTTAATTGCACTTAGAATTCTTTTATGGGCAATTCCCATTTTATTAATTGTTTCATTTGTATTATATGCCTTGAATTTTAAGAATCTTTCGAAATTCATTGGAGTTTTTTCTTTGGTATGCAATTTATTGCTCGTCGTATTTTTTGCTTTCGGTTTCCCATATTTTATAAGGCACTATTTTTCAATCAATAAATCTTATATCTCTGAATCATTCTCGGTTCCGATAACTACTTATTTCTATATTGGTTTTATCTTGATAAGTTTTGTTTTTTTAGGTAAAGCTGAACCTAAACATTAATAAAACTGAAGAAAAGCATCAGTGTTTATTGATAAGAAGTGAAATAAAAGTAAAATAATTGTTTACTTAAGCTTTTGATTATGTTATAATCAATTTAGGAAATGTAGTTTTTATTTATGTCCCTTTGATAAATAAAAAACAAAGTTTCTGAAAAATATTTATCAAGGAGGATATAAATGGCCGACAAAACCATCATTTGCAAAGACTGCAAAGAAGCTTTTGTTTTCACTGAAGGCGAACAGGCTTTTTATAAAGAAAAAGGCTTTACCAGTGAACCGGTTCGTTGCGCTAAGTGCCGTAAGGCTAGAAAAATGCAAAGACCACAAAGGTATTGAAATAAGGAATATGAACTCTTGTGGTTCATATTTTTTAATTGTAATAAACTAGAAAAAACAGTCAAGGATATAAGAGGTAGATATGATAAAATTCTTAAAAAAAGTTTTTAAAGTTATTATGAGCAGGGGCTTCATTATCAGTTTCTTACTTTTAGTCCAACTCTTATTTTTCTTTTTTATTGCTTGGGAGTTGGGCAGAAGAGGCATCTATTTTTATGTCTTCTTCAATGCCTTAGCAATCATTTTTACGGTTCACATTTTAAACCGTTCTTTTAACCCTGCCTATAAAATCTCTTGGCTGTTGGTTGTTTTAATCATTCCTTTTGCCGGTCCGATCTTTTATTTAATGTTTGGAAAAAAATACTTTTCTAAAAAGCGAATCCAAAAGATGCAGAAACTGCATGAAGATACACTCGTTCAGTTTAAAAAACATTACCGCGAATATGAATTGGACAACCCTGATATCAAGAAACTTAGCCATTATATTACCAGAGTTACGGGTTTAATCGGTTGGGAGAACACAGAATCTGATTTACTGACTCCCGGCGAAAAATTCTTTGAAGTATTACTGGAAGAGTTAAAGAAAGCCGAGAAGTTTATCTTCTTGGAGTATTTTATCCTTGAAGAAGGATATATGTGGGATAAAATCTTAGAGATTCTCGAAGAAAAGGTTAAACAAGGTGTCGATGTCCGCTTACTTTATGATGATTTCGGAAATATCAATCGCTTAAAATATAATTTTAAACGCGAAATGATCAGCAAAGGAATCAAGACTATTAATTTTAATCCTTACCGTCCCCGACTTTCGATGTTTATCAATTATCGCGACCACAGAAAAATCACTGTCATTGATGGTAATGTCGGTTTTGTTGGAGGGATAAATCTTGCGGATGAATATATCAACAAGAAGGTATTATTCGGTTATTGGAAAGATGCTTCGCTAATCATCAAAGGCGATGCCGTCTGGAATTTAACTTTTCTCTTGTTGGAAATGTGGTAGATGTCAAGTAGTGATGTCTTTAATTACGAAGAATATTACCCCACCATGAGTTTTAAAACCGACGGTTTTGTACAACCATTCGGGGATGGGCCGCATGACGATCATCAATCGATTGAAATGGCTTATATGCATATTATAAATAATGCGAAAAGGTATGTTTATATCACCACACCTTATCTGATTATTGATAACGAAATCGCAACAGCTTTAAAGCTTGCTGCATTAAGCGGTATTGATGTCAGAATCATGATGCCTCATATTCCCGATAAAAAGTTAATCTTTTTAATCTCACGCTCTTATTATCCGGAATTAATGAAAGCCGGAGTTAAAATATATGAATACCTTCCCGGTTTTCTCCATTCAAAAATGATTGTAGCTGATGATGAGGTAGCAATCATCGGAACCGCAAACCTCGACTTCCGGAGTTTCTATTTGCATTTTGAAGTTTCTTGTTTGCTTTATAAAACATCTTCTGTACTGGAAATGCGTGATGATGCCTTAAAATGTATAGAAGAAGGAAAACTTGTTACTTTTGAAGATTTAAGAAAGATTTCGCTCTTTAAAAAACTATTGGCGGCGGTTTTAAAAGCCTTTGTACCGTTAATGTAATTTTTTGTATACTCTTTAAAAGAGAACAAAAACTAATAACGGTGATGAAATGAAAGTTTTCCAATTTATCAAAAAATTCATTCGTTATTACAATCGTTATAACAACTATTATCAAATTCCGAAAAACAGCGCCGCCATCTGCTTCTATATATTAATATCCTTAATTTCAATTCTAACCCTAACCTTTCAAATCATCACCCTTTCTGATAATATCTTAGAAACATTTTTACTCCCAAAAGTAATTAATATTTTCTCGGAAAACTTTTCCGAAACCCTGATGGCCGCTCTACCGCATTTATCGTTGAGCGGTTTTTCTGTTGTCGTACTCTTTAACTTTTTTTGGGGCGCATCAAAAACAATCAATGCTTATAACCGCATGGCCGATTTTATCTACCTTCAGGTAAAAAACAGAAGCGGTTTAATGAATCGCATCAGTGCATTTTTTATGTTTATGATGCTACTCTTGGTAATACTTTTTGAAATCAGCTTAATTATCTTTTCCAATTTATTTATCACAACCTATATTCCGGTTCGTTTTAAATTTTTGGTCAGAATCCTTCAATTTATTTTGGAATTGTTTATTATCTTTACGACGATATTACTACTTTTTATGTATGCGCCGCCGGTAAAAATGAGAGTTAAAGATGCTTATAAAGGTGCGCTTTTTTCAACTTTTTTAATTTATCTTTTGCTTGGAATTTTTGTCATTATTATAAATTTAATGAATCGTTTTGGTAGCGGTTATACTATTATTACAGTTATCGCATTTAGTTTTTTAGTACTTTATTATGCAAACTATATCATCATTTCTGGACTAATTTTAAATTATCATGGCAATTTTTTTCAGTTAAAAAAAGCACTCTTCCGTAAAGACTAATCATGAATACATAAGGAGGTTTTCATGAAAAAATTTTTGCTCGTTATTGTATTCATGTTAGGTTTTATCGTGCTTCCCACCCTTTCCGCATCGAGTTACGGTTGGGGTTTCAAAAGAAATACTGACCACAGAACACCAGATGTCGGGCCGTATGCACAGGAGATTGAAGGGACATCTTCGTATTATGTCGGACCAACTGACGAAAAGATAGTCTTTTTAACTTTTGATGCCGGTTATGATAATGGTGTACTCCCAAAAATCCTTGAGGTTTTAGCGGAAAAAGATGTTAAAAGCACTTTCTTTGTGACGGGGGATTTTATTGAACGGGAAAGCAGTCTTGTTTTAGACATCGTCTTTCAAGGTCACTTGGTCGGAAACCATACTTGGAGTCATAAAGACATTACCAAGTTAAGTGATGCCGAACTTAAAAGCGAACTTGAAAAAGTGGAGGAAGCATATTATAAACTAACTATGCAGCCGCTTCCGAAACTTTTCCGTCCGCCTTCCGGTCAATTCAACAAAGAAAGCCTATTAAAGGTACAAAAACTGGGCTATCTTACATTCTTTTGGTCGCTAGCCTATAAGGATTGGGAAACCAATCACCAAAAAGGCGAAGAACATGCTTACCGAAGCGTCATTGATAATCTTCACAATGGTGCGATTATTTTACTCCATACCGTTTCGGAAGATAATTTAAAAGCTTTGCCGCGGATTATCGACGGAATCAGGGAAGAAGGTTACACGATTAAAAACCTGGATTATTTTATGAAGAATAAAGATCTTCCGAAAAAGTTGCCTGCAGGCAACTTTTTTGTAATCGGATTGCAAATAATATAAAAAAAGCGTATAATTAGAGACATTAAGAAAGCAGGAATATTATGAACGCAAATTTACAAGTTAATGATTTAATCTTACTTTCGATCAAAAGAATCGGCATCAACGGTGAAGGCATCGGTTATTATAAACGGCTTACGGTGTTTGTAGAAGGGGCGCTGCCGGGAGAAGAAGCGGAAGTGCGGATCGTCGAGAGGAAGGAAGGTTACGCCGTGGGCGAACTGATCCGGATCAAAAAGAAATCGAGGCACAGGGTTCTCCCGCA
>DUTX01000017.1 GCA_012841865.1 Acholeplasmataceae bacterium
TATATTGTTGCTTAAAAAAAGAAAAAACGATGTTTTCATCGTTTTTTTTATTTTTAAAATCTCATCAACTTGGTGAGATTTTATTTTGCGTCTTTTTCATCATTTGCTGGAACTTGTGTTTTTTCTTTGTTATATCATTTTCATCCTTGTATGTTATCACAACATAATAAAGCCCTAAAAACCGCATAAATCCGCCACTTCAAGGTCATTTTACTTATAGCCAACTGCATAACAAAGTTAGTTAAAGTTATTTTGTAAAAATAGCAATTTTCCACTCATCTGTTAGAAGTTTGTTAGAAATTATGAATTACTTGGACGGTTGAGGAAATATTATGTATTTTTCACTTATAGAGGTTACACTTTCTGATTCTATTATTTTTGGTTCAATCTCGACAACTTCAGGTTTAACTAGACAATGTAATGCTCCTTTTAATGATGAGACACTATGTTTTGATGTGAAGAACCAGTTAATTTTAAAACTAAATTCTTCATTAGGTAGCTTAACATTTCCAACTAAGTTTGCTGACATATCTACTTTTATATTTAATTTCGCATCGCCATTTATCGCTATTACGTTATCATTAACGTTGTACCAATTCTTTAATGCCCATAAACCCTCTTCTCTAAATTTTAATTTAGAGGATGCTTCAATCTCAGCTAAAAAATACACCTCCTCATAAACACTTCGACCTACATTATTTAGTGAAAAACACAATTCAACATAACTATTATCAAAATCAAAAATAGGATTAGTAATTAAAAAAGATGTTGCTAAATTAGTGTTTAGAAAATCATAAATAGATTTTGTTTTAGGTTTGTAAGTAATTAATTGCTTGCAATATATTGGCGACAAAATAATAGGCTCTTCAATTGTGCCCTTTTGACCATTTAGAAGTATTTCTATTTCATTTTGTCTTCGGTGTAAGTTACCACTTGTATACCATTCATATACATATTGATATTGTTCAATAAGATCTACTAAATCTTCCCATGAAAAAATATCAATATCAAACAAGCCATTTTTTTATTTTCAACATTTTTTATTCTTATGTATTCCTCAATTGAACTATCTTTATTTGCCGAAGTCGCAAAAATAAATGATTTTAATGTAGGCTGAAAACATTTCGCCTTTTCTATTTCATCATCAATCTCTTTAGGTGTTAATTTTGCATTAGAATAATCATCTTTTCCTTTACACTGAATTCCAAAGTATTCCTCTTGTCCCTTGGGAATGCTTTACAACATGCCTAAAAACCTGCACACAAAACCGTTTAGTTTTGAAAAAGTTGAAAAACCATTTTGGGCAGACAACGTTGCATGGCTAAACATTGTGCACGAAAACAAAGTTGTGGGTAGCATGGGTGTGCTTTCTAAAAAAGCGGCGCTTGCAGCACACATTAAAAACAGTGCAGTTGCACTTTTCGAGTTTAACATAGACAGTTTGCAGTTGCATCCGTCTAGAACAAACGTGTTTTATCCAGTGCCAGAATACCCAATGACAGACAGAGATTTGTCTATATTAATTAACGCAAACACCAAATGGGCAGAAATTGAAAGTGCAATTTATGGCAGCAAAATAGACAAAAACTTGCTGCACGGTGCACATTTTGTAGATGAATATAGAGGCAAACAAGTGCCAGAGGGCAAAAAATCTGTTACTTTAAAGCTGGTTATAGGAAGCCACGATAAAACACTAACATCTAACGAAATTGAGATTTGTGTTAACCAAGTTATTAAAGCGCTTAAAACAAAGTTAGAAGCAGAAGTTAGATAAATAGATAGATATTTATTTAGTTGTTTTAACATTGTTTAAATTATATTTGTTTAACAATAAATAATGCTGTATTATAATTATATTTACAATATAACAAAAGCATTTTACAACTAAATTGTTTTATAAAAATATTTACAAACCAAGTTTTTTGTTGTTTTTAAATATTAAATTGAAAATGTTAAATGCTAAATTCTAAGTGTTAAATATTAATTAAAAAAATCTAAATTCTAAATTCTAAATGCTAAATACTAAATACTAAATGCTAAATGCTAATGTTTTCTAAAATTGAATATATTAGTGCAACTTGTTGGTTGCTGTTTAGTGCTGGCAGTTTGTTAATTGCAAGCAAAACTGTTAATAGGTTAACGTTATAAATGTTTTGGTACTCACCAATTATTTTATCAAACTCGTCTGTTGGCAATTGGTCGCACAGCCAGATAAGGTTAAAATTATTTTCAGAGGTGTTAGAAAATCTAAACAATTCTTTTTCAATTTGCTCAATTTTTAAAGCGTAGTTTAGTTTTAGCATTGCGTAGTCTAACCTAACATCTCCAAACAAATTGTCACCATTGCCAAGCGGCGAAATTAGTTTAACGCCAGATATTGCAGGCAAATAAAAAATGTTAGAAAAATATAGGTTGTTGTGTAAAACGCCTAGTTTTTGCGAGTTTTCAAGGTTATCAAAAGCTAGCTTATTGTTTATTATAATTTCTTTTAGCTGCTTTATTGGTTGGTTGTTAACTGTTATGTTGCCTAGTTCGTTTTCAAGGCTGGTTAAAATGTTTAAGGCTTGCTCTGCGCTATAGTTAAAACTATTCACGGCGCTTTTTATACTTAACTGCAAAAGGCAAATCCATACGTTGGGTAGATAGTTTCTTTTGGTTAATCCAACGATAGATGGTTGGTACAGAGACCTTAATGCTATCGTTGGACTTCAATATATGATAGA
>DUTX01000157.1 GCA_012841865.1 Acholeplasmataceae bacterium
AAATTTACTTGTGTATTCATCTAAAAGCAGATTACTTTCTTCCTTAAAACTGTTAAGTTCATCCAAATCTGTAATAACGTAATGTCCGTATTCAAGTTCCGGACTTAAGATAACTTTTATCGAAAAACTTGGTTTTTGTTTATCAGGATCGTTATTATCATTACCGTCGTTTAGGTTGCAATTTGAGAAAAAAAGTGTAAAGAGAAAAACTATAATAAAAAATATTATTTTTAGATAACGCAAATCTGTCAATCCTTTCTTAATAATTTCTCTTTCTATTATAGTATATTCAAAGAATTTATGAAGTATCCTAAACTTAATGCTTTGATCTGAAAACTATACTTTTACTCTTTTTCACAAACATACAATTATCTCTTTTATACTTCTATTTTTTAGTAAACTCTATCATTTATACAATCTATATAAAAGAAAAAAGGTAAAGCGCGAGCTTTACCTAAAATTTCGATTATAATTACTTAATAATCTTAGTAACGTTTCCGGCACCAACTGTGCGTCCGCCTTCACGAATCGAGAACTTGGTTCCAAGTTCGATTGCGATTGGGTGAATCAAGCTAACTTTTAAGTTAGCGTTATCGCCAGGCATAACCATTTCAGTTCCCTCACCGAGTTCGATTACACCGGTAACATCGGTTGTACGGAAATAGAATTGAGGACGATAGTTGGAGAAGAACGGAGTATGACGTCCACCTTCTTCTTTTGTAAGTACGTAGACTTGAGCTTCGAAGATAGTATGCGGAGTAACAGTTTTCGGTTTTGCAAGAACTTGTCCGCGTTGTACTTCGTCGCGAGTAATACCGCGGAGAAGAGCTCCGATATTGTCTCCAGCTTCTGCATAGTCGAGTAATTTACGGAACATTTCAACACCGGTAACAACAGAGTTAAGTGTCGCTCTGATACCAACGATTTCTACGGGGTCACCAACTTTAACTGTTCCGCGTTCAACTCTTCCGGTTGCGACAGTTCCGCGGCCTGTGATTGTGAAGACATCTTCAACAGGCATTAAGAACGGTTTATCAACATCGCGTACAGGAGTCGGAATATAATCATCAACGGAACTCATAAGATCTAGGATTGCTTGTTCAGCATCGGCATCGCCTTCCATAGCTTTTAGAGCAGATCCTCTGATAACAGGAACTTCATCACCGGGGAAGTCATATTCGCTTAAGAGATCACGAATTTCCATTTCAACGAGATCAAGAAGTTCTTCGTCATCAACCATGTCGCATTTGTTCATAAATACGATCAAGCGAGGTACTCCAACCTGACGGCTTAAAAGAATATGTTCGCGTGTTTGTGCCATCGGGCCGTCTGTTGCAGCAACAACCAAAATTGCTCCGTCCATTTGCGCAGCACCGGTGATCATGTTTTTAACATAGTCGGCGTGTCCGGGGCAGTCAACATGGGCATAGTGACGATTTTCGGTTTCGTATTCAACATGCGAAGTATTGATGGTTATACCACGAGCTTTTTCCTCGGGTGCACCGTCGATTTGTTCATAAGAAAGAACTTGGGAGAGGCCTTGCTTGGCCAATACGCGTGTAATAGCAGAAGTAAGAGTAGTTTTTCCATGGTCTACGTGACCGATAGTACCGATATTAACATGCGGTTTTGTACGCTCAAATTTAGCTTTTGCCATTTAATTTTCCTCCTAATATTTTTATATAGATATATTTTATAATAAAAGATTCTTTTTTGCAAGCAATAATCATCAATTTATGATGTTCGTTTCTTGATTATTGTTTCAGCAATCTGTTTCGGACATTCTTCATATTGTGAAAACTGCATCGAATAAACAGCACGTCCTTGCGTGTTGCTTCTTAAAGCTGTCGCATAGCCGAACATATTTGAAAGGGGAACCGATGCTTTTACAATCTGAGCATTTCCGTGTGCATCCTGCCCTTCAATTCTACCCCGACGGCTGTTAAGGTCTGCGATTACGTTTCCTAAATATTCGTCCGGGGTTGTGACTTCAACTTTCATAATCGGTTCTAATAGCACAGGGCCGCATTTATCTTTGGTTTCTTTAAATGCGTAGCTGGCAGCGACTTCAAATGCGATTTGGCTGGAGTCAACTTCATGGTAGGAACCGTCAAATAAAGTTGCTTTTACGTCAATGGTCTCATAACCGGCCAGATTTCCAGAAAGCAGTGCATTTTCCAGACCTTTTTTTACGGCCGGAATATACTCTCTCGGAACAACACCGCCGATGATTGCATCAACGAATTCGAAGCCTTTTCCAGGGTTCGGTTCAAAACGAATCCAAACATCACCGTATTGACCGCGGCCCCCACTTTGACGGACGAATTTTCCTTGAACTTCAGCTTTCTTCGTAATCGTCTCGCGATAAGAAACTTGCGGTTCGCCGACATTGGCCTCGACTTTAAATTCTCTTTTCAACCTTTCAACTATGATTTCTAAATGAAGTTCGCCCATCCCAGAGATAATTGTTTGTCCGGTTTCGCTATTGACATAGGTTTTAAAGGTCGGGTCTTCTTCAGAAAGCTTTTGAAGCGCAGTTCCCATTTTGTCTTGGTCCTGTTTGGTTTTCGGTTCAATCGCAACCGAAATAACCGGCTCCGGAAAATTCATCGCTTCTAAAATAACAAAGTTGCTATCCGCACAAAGCGTATCGCCTGTAGTCGTTTCTTTGAGTCCGACCGCAGCTGCGATTTCACCAGCAAAGACTTCGCTTACTTCGTCGCGATGATTGGCATGCATTTTTAAAATTCTGCCAACACGTTCTTTCCGCCCTTTATTGGCATTTAAGATATAAGAACCTGATTTTATCGAACCGCGGTAAACCCTGAAGAAGGTCAGTTTCCCAACAAAGGGGTCGGTCATAACTTTAAAAGCCAGAGCCGCAAACGGACCTTGATCGGTCGATTGAATCACAATCTCTTCATCCTTTTTATTAAAGCCTTTGATATCGGGAACTTCATGAGGGCTGGGTAGATAGTTAACGACGGCATCAAGTAAGAGTTTTACGCCTTTATTCTTAAATGCCGTTCCACAAACAACCGGGAAAAAATTGACGGTTAAAGTTGCTTTGCGGATAGTTTTCTTGATGAGTTCGAGCGGAATTTCTTCCCCTTCGAGATAAATCATCATCAGTTCGTCATCAAAATCGGCTAAAGCGGAAATCAGTTCTTCGCGGCGAAGCAAAGCCTCTTCCTTGAGTTCTTCAGGAATCGGTATTTCTTCATAATCTTCATGAATTTCGCCGGAAAAATGATAAGCTTTCATTTCTACAAGATCGATGATTCCGGCAAAATTTGCTTCCGCTCCAATCGGAATTTGAATCGGATGAGCATTCGCTCCCAAGCGCTTATGCAGACTCTCACAAGAAAAGTCAAAATCAGCGCCGGTTTTATCCATTTTATTTACAAAGACAATTCTTGGAACATGATATTCGGTCGCCTGTCTCCAAACACTTTCCGTTTGCGGTTCGACACCTGCTTGAGCGTCTAAAACGGTGACGGCGCCATCAAGAACCCTGAGCGAACGGCTGACTTCAACAGTAAAGTCCACATGGCCCGGGGTATCTATGATATTTATCATATATTCCTTCCAAAAGGCTGTAGTAGCTGCTGAAGTTATCGTTATACCGCGTTCTTGTTCTTGCTCCATCCAGTCCATTGTAGCTGCCCCTTCATGTGTCTCTCCCATTTTATGAATTTTTCCGGTATGAAACAGAACACGTTCGGTAACAGTCGTTTTGCCGGCATCAATATGAGCCATTATTCCAATATTTCGGACTTTATCTAAAGCTTTTTCACGTGGCATAACTTAACTCCTGATTACCAAGAATAATGAGCAAATGCTTTATTAGATTCTGCCATCTTATGCATATCGTCACGCTTTTTGACTGCGTTTCCAACACCGTTGGCAGCATCAATTATTTCATTCGCCAATCTTTCTTCCATTGTCTTTTCTCTTCTTAAACGTGAATATTGGGTCAGCCAACGTAAGCAAAGCGTCATTTTTCGTTCTGGTCTGACTTCTACCGGTACTTGATAGTTGGCACCGCCAATTCTGCGAGCGCGGACTTCAAGTTGGGGAGTGATATTATTTAAGGCTTCATTAAAAACATCTAAAGCCGGACGACCGGTTCTTTTTTCAATTAATTCAAAGGCATTATATAAAATTTGTTGAGCAACGCCTTTTTTCCCGTCCTTCATGATATTGTTAATCAATCTGGTCACAATTGGTGAACCATAGATTGGGTCGGGTAAAACTTTTCTTTTAGGTATATGTCCTTTCCGTGGCATATGAATCCTCCTTTCGTAATCTTAGACTCTTAATTTTCTCTCTTAGCGCCGTATTTACTGCGTGCTTGTTTACGGTTTTCAACGCCGGTGGCATCCTGTGTACCACGAATAATGTGATAACGTACGCCCGGCAAGTCTTTAACACGTCCGCCACGAATTAAAACAACACTATGTTCTTGCAATCTATGGCCGATTCCGGGAATATAAGCAGTTACTTCATAGCCGTTCGACAAACGAACACGGGCATATTTACGGATTGCCGAGTTCGGTTTCTTCGGTGTCATAGTCGTAACCCTTGTACAAACGCCCCGCTTTTGTGGCGAATTAACTTTTGTATAAGCCTTTTTCAAGGAATTATAGTTAATCCCAAGATGCGGAGATTTTGTTTTCCGGATTTTGGACTGACGTGGTTTTCTTACCAATTGGTTAATTGTAGGCATTCTTGTTTCTCCTTTCTACATTACTACCACAGTTCCGGGTGTTTCATTATTTCCTAAAATTAAGTTTTGGACTTGCCAAAACTTAATTTTTGATTCCGATATATTATACACTTTTATCAACTACTTGTCAATAAAAATATTATTCTTTTTTGCTTTCACTAATTTTATAGTTAGCATCAATAATACCGGTTCCGGCCGGAATCAGGCCACCGATGATAATATTCTCTTTGAGACCTTCCAAAGTATCCTTTTTGCCGCGAATAGCAGCTTCGGTCAGGACGCGCGTAGTTTCTTGGAAACTTGCTGCCGAGAGGAAGGAATCGCTCCTGAGTGATGCTCTCGTAATTCCAAGGAGCACCGATTTAACAACCGGTACATCGCGATCTTTTTTCAGACATTCTTGAATAATATCGTAGAGTTCATTCTTCGAGATTAATGTTCCCGGGAGCAGGTCAGTTTCGCCTTCATGAACGACGAAAACTTTCTGTAGCATCTGTTTAATGATGATTTCAATATGTTTATCGGCAATCTCAACACCTTGGGAACGATAAACCTTTTGAACTTCTTTTAAAATATATTCTTCGACTTCTTCAAGAGTTGAAACTTTCAAAAGCTCTTTCGGGTGAACCAAACCTTCAGTCAGACGATCGCCCGCCTTCACCAAATCTCTTTCCTTTACCAAGAGTTGCTTACCACTGTCAGTAAGATAAGTCTTCTCTTCGTTATTGTGGCGGTTGGTGATTTTGATTTCATAGCGATTGTCCCGCTCTTCTTTAATTGAAGTTACAGCACCGTCAATTTCCGAAATAAGCGCTTTGCCTTTAGGTTCTCGGGCCTCAAAAAGCTCCTGAATTCGCGGTAAACCTTGGGTGATGTCTTCGCCACCTGCAACTCCACCGGAGTGGAAGGTTCTCATGGTGAGCTGCGTCCCCGGTTCGCCGATTGATTGCGCGGCAATAATACCGACAACCTCGCCTCTTTCAACAATCTCGCCGGTAGCAAGATCTGATCCGTAACATTTGACGCAAACTCCGTTATGGCAATCGCAGGTAAGTAGCGTCCGGATCCAAACTTCTTTAATACCGGCAGCCTCAATCGCTTGAGCGGTTTCTTCGTCAATGTAACCATCACGCGGAACAATTACTTCACCAGTTTGGGGGTCAATGATTGCCTTGCTGGCAAAGCGGCCGTTGATACGTTCAAGCAAGGTTTCGATTTTCGTAATTCGTTTTGTACAAGCGACTTCTTTAATCTTTGCTTTAACGATTTGCTCAGCGATTTCTTCGTTAATCAGCTTATTCCGGTCGACAATCACTTCTTTGGTTTTCGGATTGAAAACTTTCTTGCTTGCATAAGAGCCGACGAGGGCTTTTTTGAAGATATCCGCAATCCGTTCCGTACAGATAATTTCTTTAATGCCCGCAGCTGCAAGCTTTTTCACAATTTCATCACTAATATAGACATTCTTCTTAACGATATTTTTTCCGGCTTCGTCGGTTACCGCGTTCGTTGTATAAGCACCGACAAGTTGTTCGGAAACAACTTTCAGACATTCAATTTCCTTAATGTCGGCATTTACGATTGAGGAAATCAGATCTACGGTAATTTCCGCATTTTCAGCAACAATCACTTTGCCGCTGCCCGGATGCGAAATTGCCTTCGTTGCCTTCGCGCCAACAAGACGCTCTTTCAAAATATCTTTAAGCGAAATATGGTCGTCATTTTGATCGACTTCAATCAGTTCTGTAATCAACATGCCTTTGTCGGTTCCACAATCATTTTCTTTGATTGTCACGTCTTGACTGACGTCGACTAAGCGGCGGGTAAGATAACCCGATTCGGCAGTCTTTAAGGCCGTGTCGGTTGAACCTTTGCGAGCGCCGTGGGTAGAGTTAAAGAATTCTGACATCGTCAGACCTTCTCTAAACGAAGAGCGGATCGGAATATCCATCGCTTCGCCGGTCGGTTTGGCCATCAAACCGCGCATTCCCGAAAGCTGAACAAAGTTAGAGATATTACCACGGGCACCACTGTCGCTCATCATATAGATATGGTTGCTCATAAACTTATTCGCAACTTCATTTTTGATTTTTTCTTCAAGCTTTTCTTTGGCTTTGGTCCAAACGTCGATAACCATTTTCTTTCTTTCCTCTTTGGTCATGAAACCGCGCCGATAGCGCTTATCATATTCATCAACCATTTGATCCGCCTGGCCCAAAATCTCATCTTTGCCTGATACAACCTCAATATCGGAAATAGCAACGGTGATTCCGGAAACAGTGGAATATTTAAAGCCAAGGTCTTTTAGTTTATCGAGCGTTTTTGATGTTTCCGCAAGCTTGAATCTCTTAAACACTTCCGCAATCACTTGACTTAAGAATTTCTTCTTAAAAGGATGCGGAGAAGGTATATTCTTAAGATGTTTTTTTACAGTCATTCCCGGTTTTAAATCTTGCGGAGAGACCAAATATTTGTCAAGGCGTCCTTGAACAAGGTTTTCGGTCGTCGCTTCGTTTATAAAAGGAATGTAAGGCTCTTCCTGAGGAAAGATGGTGTTAAAGATAATTTTTCCGTAGGTCGTAACCAAGTATTTCCGGTTTTGTTTTTTAAACCATTCCTCATATTCTTCATCGGAAATTCCGTATTCTTTTTGGTCAAAAAGACGAGGATTTTTCAAGGATTTAACAGGAATCAAAATCCTTGTATGAAAGCCAATTTCCTTATTTTCATAAGCAAGTTCGACTTCGCCCGGACCCGTGAAAATACGGCCGTTTCTTTCATCCTTTTCGTCCTCAATCGTCAGATAATAGTTGCCAAGAACCATATCCTGCGAAGGAGTAACAATCGGTTTTCCGTCTTTTGGAGCCAAGATATTTTTTGAGGCGAGCATTAATAGTCGCGCTTCAGCTTGCGCTTCTTCGGATAAAGGCACATGAACCGCCATTTGGTCACCGTCAAAGTCGGCGTTAAAAGCCGGAGTTACCAAAGGATGGAGCCGGATAGCCTTACCTTCAACAAGTTTCGGTTCAAAAGCCTGGATTCCGAGTCGATGCAAGGTGGGAGCTCTGTTTAAGAGTATAGGATGTTCTACAACAATTTTTTCCAACTCCGTCATTGCGACCGGATCGCCGGCATCAATCATTTCCTTAGCACGTTTAATGCTAATTTTATTAATGACTTCCGGATTATTCGCATCTTTATTAATGATAGCATTGATGATAAAAGGTTTAAAGAGTATCAAAGCCATCTCCCGCGGGATTCCGCATTGATACATTTGTAAATCCGGTCCGACAACGATAACGCTTCGTCCCGAATAGTCAACCCGTTTTCCCAGCAAGTTTTGACGGAATCTTCCTTGTTTTCCGCGGAGTAAGTCGGAAAGCGACTTTAAAGGCCGATTCCTTTCTACAACAACTTTCTTGTTCTTCTTGCTATTATCAATTAAAGCATCAACAGCTTCTTGAAGCATTCGTTTTTCGTTTTTTGTAATTAAACCCGGAGCTCTTTGTTCAAACTGTTTCTTTAATCTATTATTCCGGTTTAAAATTCTTCTGTATAAATCGTTTAAATCGGTGGTTGCGAACCGACCGCCGTCAAGCTGGACCATCGGTCGCAAATCCGGCGGAAGTACCGGAATGACATCCATAACCATCCATTCCGGTTTGTTTCCGGACTTCGCAAACGCTTCAACCACTTCAAGACGTTTAATGATTTTTTCCCGTCTTGCCTTGGTTGTTTTAATTAATTCAGCTCTTAATTCCTGGATAATTTCCTGTAAATCAAGTTCCTGTAGGAGTTTCTTAATTGCTTCGGCTCCGGTTAAAGCTCTAAATTTCGAAGCTCCGTATTCTCTCTGTAAAGCACTATATTCTTGTTCGGTCATAATGTGACCTTTTTGTAAGCCTTCAATTGAACCCGGATCGACAACAATATAAGAAGCAAGATAAACAATGTCTTCGACTTCGCGCGTTTTCATATCTAAAAGCAGCGCGATTTTGGAAGGACTGTTTTTCAAAAACCAAGTGTGAACAACCGGGGCAGCAAGTTCAATATGTCCCATTCTTTCCCGGCGGACTTTGCTTTCAGTGAGTTCCACGCCGCAACGTTCACATCTATTGTTTTCGCCCTTGGGTGCGCGTTTGGATTTTCCGCAGGCGCATTGATAATCCTTTGTCGGACCGAAGATGACTTCACAAAAAAGGCCGTCCCGCTCCGGTTTTAAGGTTCTGTAGTTGATGGTTTCATGTTTTTTTACTTCGCCATAACTCCAGCTGCGAATCTCATCCGGAGATGCGATTCCGATCTGTATGTATTTATATTTTTTCTTTTCCAATCTATCACCTCAATTTAAATGGAAAGAATTAACTGCTTTTCTTAGCTAGCGTCGCCTGAGCAATCTCCTCGACAAGACTCTTATTAGCTACATCTTCGCCGGTTTCATTATCGATTAGTTTAACGCTGAGTCCGAGTCCCTGCAATTCTTTTACAAGCACCCGGAAGGATTCAGGAATGCCCGGATTCGGAATCGGTTCACCGTCAACGATTGCCTTATATACTTTGTTTCTACCAACGATGTCATCGGATTTAATGGTAAGCATTTCGCGTAAAGTATAGGCAGCCCCATAAGCTTCAAGCGCCCAGACTTCCATTTCACCAAATCTCTGACCTCCGTTTTGAGCTTTCCCGCCCATCGGTTGTTGGGTTACGAGCGTATAAGGGCCTTCGCTGCGGGCATGAATTTTATCGTCAACCATATGCGCTAATTTAATCATATACATGACACCAACGGAAACTCGGTTATCAAAGACATCTCCGGTTCTTCCGTCTCTTAATACGGTTTTACCGTCCATATCCATCTTTGCTTCTCTCATGATTTCTTCTAAGTCGCTTGAAATAACACCGTCAAAAACAGGAGAAGCGATATAAACACCAAGTTTCTTGGCTGCCATACCAAGATGGATTTCCAAAACTTGACCAATATTCAGACGCGAAGGAATTCCGAGCGGATTAAGCATGATATCAATCGGGGTTCCGTCTTCCATATAAGGCATATCTTCTTGAGGAAGTATTTTAGAAATAACCCCTTTGTTGCCGTGGCGTCCGGACATTTTATCGCCTTCGGAAATTTTCCGTTTTTGAACGATATAAACGCGGACTCCTTCATTGACACCCGGCGGTAATTCCGCTCCGTCTTTGCGTTTGAAATGTTCGATTCTATGAACAATACCTCCGCCTCCGTGGGGAACGCGTAAGGAGGTGTTGCGGACGTCTTTGGAACTGTCACTAAAAAGAGCATGAGAAAGCCTTTCTTCCGGTGTCGGATCGGTTTGACCTTTCGGAGTAACTTTCCCGACCAAAATATCGCCTTCTTTTACTTCCGCTCCGAGACGAACAATTCCGTATTCGTCTAAATTAGCAAGAGCGCTCTTCCGATCATTTTCCAAGTCACGGGTGATTTCTTCTTTTCCAAGTTTCGTATCACGGACTTCGACTTCATATTTTTCGATATGAATCGAAGTATAGACATCGTCTTGAACCAATCTTTCGCTCATAACGATTGCGTCTTCATAGTTGTAGCCATTCCAAGTCATATAAGCGATTGTGACATTGCGTCCGAGCGCTAACTCGCCTTGATCCATCGAAGGACCGTCAGCTAAAACAGCGCCAACTTCAATTTTATCGCCGCGACTTACTATCGGTCTTTGATTGATTACGGTCGAATGATTGGAACGGTCATATTTAATTA
This sequence comes from Acholeplasmataceae bacterium, assembly GCA_012841865.1. Taxonomy (GTDB): domain Bacteria; phylum Bacillota_I; class Bacilli_A; order ML615J-28; family CAG-698; genus DTU067. The sequence continues at coordinate 10,476 of DUTX01000157.1, forward strand.
AGTAATATTCTTTTAAAATTCCTTGTTTTGTACGAATAACAATCTTTTTGGCATCCACAAATTCAACTACGCCTTCAACATCCGAAATCACGGCAACCCCTGAATCATGGGCAGCTTTGGCTTCGATTCCGGTTCCGACAAATGGCGCTTCCGGCTGTAATAGCGGGATTGCCTGCCGTTGCATGTTCGCACCCATCAAAGCCCGGTTGGCATCGTCATGTTCTAAGAAAGGAATGCAAGCGGTCGATACCGAAACAATCTGTTTCGGAGAAACGTCTATTAAGTCAATCTTTTCGCGAGAAATTTCGATGGTCTCGCCGTTATGACGGGCGATGACAAAATCATCGATTACCTGCATCTTTTCGTTAACGTTGATATTTGCTTGGGCAATATGATATTCTTCTTCTTTATCGGCAGTTAAATAAAGCATCTCATCGGTAACGATAGTTTTATCTTTTTCCTGTTTTACAACCAAATAAGGAGTTTCGATAAAACCGTATTGATCGACTCTGGCATAAGTCGCAAGCGAGTTGATCAAACCGATGTTTTGACCTTCTGGAGTTTCAATCGGACAAATTCTTCCGTAGTGAGAGACATGAACGTCCCGAACTTCAAATCCGGCTCGGTCTCTTGTTAAGCCCCCGGCACCAAGAGCGGAAATTCTCCGTTTATGTGTAAGTTCAGATAAAGGATTGATTTGATCCATGAACTGAGAAAGTTGGCTGCTACCAAAGAATTCCCGAATCGAAGAAGTCAAAGTTCTGATATTGATAAGGTTTTGAGGAATAATGTTGCGATTATCCGTTGAGGTCGACATCCGGTCGCGCACATTCTTTTCAAGCTTCGTAAGACCGATTCGGAATTGATTTTGTAATAGTTCGCCGATTAAACGGAGCCGTCTATTTCCTAAATGGTCAATGTCATCGGTTTTTCCGATTTCATCATGAAGATTGATGAAATATCCGATTGCTGCAAGAATATCGGAAAGGGTGATGTGGTTCACGGTTTCGCTTTGATCGTTACCGACCAATTTTACCGTAACCCATTCGCCTTCTTTATCCTTATATTCAACATCAAGGATTTCCAAGACAACGGAACTTCCTTCAAGCATTTGTTCATAATCTTTATTAACCCGGAAAAGTCCACGTTTTTGTTTCAAAGAATTATAGATTTTTCTATCAATCACAGTCCCGGCTGCATAAACAACTTCGCCAGTTTCTTGATCAACCAAATCGGTTGCGAAACGGCATTTATCTAAACCGATATTTAAAACTCGGTCCAAAACATCCAATTTCTTATTGACTTTATAACGGCCGACACTGGCAAGATCATAACGACGATTGTCGAAAAGTCGGCTGGCAAGATAATTCCTTGCTCCTTCCGGAGTCGCTTTCTCACCCGGACGGAGTTTATCATAAAGTTGTTCTAAGGCATCATCGGCCCCGAAGGTTTCGTCCTTTTCAAAGGTGTTCATCATAAAACGGCTGTTGCCGAAAAGATCAATAATCTCGCGATTACTGTTAAGTCCGAGCGCCCTTAAAAATGTTGTCAGCGGGATCTTTTTCGAACGGTCAATTTTCGCATACCAAATGTCCCGGGTACCCATCTCAAATTCAATCCAAGCACCGCGTGTCGGAATGATTTGACCGGAATATAAGATTTGGCCGCTCTTTTTATCAATCTCGCTTGAGTAAAAGACACCTGCAGAACGAATAATCTGCGAAACAATAACTCTTTCAGCGCCGTTGATAATGAATGTTCCCCATGGCGTCATCATCGGATAATCACCCAAGAAAATCTTCTGTTCTTTGATTTCGCCGGTTTCTTTATTAACCAATTTCACATCAACTTTTAAAGCCATCGCATAGTTGACGTCATTTTTCTTGGCTTGAGGAATAGTATATTTTGGTTCATCAAACTCATAGTCGCCAAAATAAAGTTCCAGTTTTTCACCATGGTCCTTTATCGGAGATATTTCTGTAAATAATTCTTTCAACCCTTCTTGAATAAAGGATTCAAAAGATTTGGTTTGAACTTCAATTAAATTTGGAAGTTCAATATTCGCCCTTACTCGGGAATAATTTCTACGTACACGATTTTTGCCATAGGTAACATTTTTATAACCCAAAATATTTCCACCTCACAGTATTTTTTCAAGCAAAAAAGATAGAACACATCAAAAGTTCACATTCTATCGCATTTTATTATAATATCACAATTTTGTAAAGATGTCAAGGATAATCTCATTATTTTTTAGAGAGCGATAAATATAGTAGCCTTTTTCTCTTGCAACGGTGCTTGTTTTTGGAAAAACTGCTTCCAACTTTTTCAACAAAGAAGGCGCACCTTGCTTTTTTTGAATAACAACCCAAAGTTCGCCATCGGGGTTTAAATACTCATAAGCCTTTTCTACAATCTCATGAACAATTCTTTTTCCGGCCCGAATCGGCGGATTTGAAACAATCAGATCAAAACGAGAGGTAATTTGTTCATAGAGATTGCTTTCAGATATTATTACATTCTTGATTTCATTCGCTTCCGCGTTTCTTCTTGCTAAATCCAAAGCTCTTTGATTCACATCTGTCATTTCAATTACTGCGTTTGGATAAAACTTAGCAAGGCTGATACCGATTGCGCCATAACCGCAACCGATATCAAGCACCCTTTTTCCTGCGAGGTTGCAAGTTATACTTTCAAGCAAAAGTCTTGAACCGAAATCAACTCTTGTTTTCGAGAAGACTCCGGCATCAGCAAGAAAAGTAAGTTCTTTGCCGCGAAAGCGAAAATTAATATTTTGTGGATTCGATTTTAAATCCGGATTATTTTCATAATAATGACTCATCTTTTTTACCCTTCAGATTTCTTTCTCGAATCAGGAAGAAGACACCGAGACCAATTAAAACTATGCTTAAGAGAAACGAGGGGGGCAGATTAAAAAGCATTCCTCTATCATCGCCGCGGAAGAAAAGCTCCAACACTCCCCGAAAAACACCATAAAAAATCAAATACATAGGGAACTTCCGTTCTTTTATCCAAGGGATTTTCTGAATTCCGATAAACAGCAAAAAAAGGAAAAAAGCCTCATAAAGCTGGGTCGGATGGACCGGATGTCTGATTCCTTCGTCATAAGGAACAGTTCCTTTAGGAAAAATTACACCAAAAAGCGAACTCGTTTCTTTACCATAACAACAGCCGACGGAAAAACAACCAAGCCTCCCAAAGGCATGAGCAAGAATTACACCGGGAATAATTAAATTTAAGATTTGGAGAATATTACCTCTTTCGCTCCGATTGAAGTAATATGTAAAGATAAAGAAGGAGAGAACACCGCCGAGCATACCGGAAATAAAAGTCATTCCACCCTCAAATTTCCCTGTTTTAAAATAATGAAAAAGGGAATCAAAAAACCAAGCAAAAAGGTAAGCAACGCCAAGTGCTATTACCATCCAGACTAAAATCCGATTGGTCCGCTCCCGCGAATAGTTATTTTTCTTTTCCAAGATCCAAACCGTATAAATAAGCAACAAGATTACGCCAATCGCTATAAAAAGCGAATAAGTGGAAAGTCCGATTTTGTTTAAAACTTTGTCTAGTCTGACAAATATTTCCACATATCTTCCCCCTTTCAAAATCATTACAAATCTTAGTTTTTCCTGAATCTGGAAATTTAAACATAAATATTTAAAAATTGTCTAGTTATATTTTTACTAGACAACATCTTAAAACCTATTACTCAAAAGGCGTCAAAATAAATTCAATTTCAGTTTGATTAGTAAGGGGGATTTGGCTCACTCCGACCATCGCATATTCACCGTCGATGTAGACCGCCCAATAGGCTTCCTCGGCTTTGACTCCGCAGAGTTCCGTAATGTAGAGGCCATATTCGGAGGTTTCTCCCTTCATCGTGATTTCTTCATGATTTTCTAACAAACCGATCAAAGTATCAGTTTTTGTAAAATCTAATTCTTCATCAAATAAAACTGTGCTTTCCGCATCTTTAATAATAATTCTCACAATCCCGCTTTCGTCATTTTGACCGCAAGCTGCTAAAACAAAAAGCAATAAAATAAATAAAAATGCAAATAACTTTTTCATTTTTTCCTTTCCTTTCCTAGAATTTAGGGGAACAGGAAAATAGGATTGTAACCTATTCTCAAGCCCAGGAGAATTTTTCTTTCCTATTCGGTAAGTCTTCCGGCTCAAGTTTCACTTTACTCTCAATCCTTCCCATGTAAACACACAGTGGATATTTGATTTCATCAACTTTCACGGCTGCTGGGACAGCTTAGGCTTGACCTAATTCCTTGTTATGCATTACGCACCGAATACGATAAAATTCCTTATTATTATAATTCTAAATCAATAAAAAGTCAATCGCTTTTATCATTATAGTTTATTGCTTGCAGGAATATGCATAAAATGGTATAATAATATAAATTTTTAAGAAGTCAGAGGTAAATATAATGAATAAGCAAACTGAAAAAATCGTCCTTTCGGGACTTTTTATTGCAATCGGAATAATCTTAGGTCCGATCTTCCATTCCGCCGGACTCGGTCAAACAATTTCACCGATTCATTTTCCGGTTTTAATCGCCGGTATTATTGTCGGTTGGAAATATGGCCTTGCAATCGGCTTGATTACACCGCTTCTTTCCAGCCTGATGCCCTTTGGAATGCCGCTATTTCCCGTTGCGACAACGATGGCGGTTGAACTTGCAATTTATGGTTTAACCATTGGCCTTGTCTATGAAAAATTAAAACCCTTTAAAGCAAGAATCTTCAATATCTACTTGGCTTTAATCATCGCAATGGTTGCAGGTAGACTCGCAGGTGGCTTTACTTATGCCCTAATTATGGGAATTCAAGGAAAATCTTATTCACTTCAAGCATTCCTCAGCGGATATTTTGTTCTTACTTTGCCTGGTATCGTCCTGCAAATCTTAATTATTCCGGCAATTATAGAAATCTATGAAACCAAACTGGAAAAAAGAAATTAGGAGAGCGATTCTCCTATTTTTTAAAGTCTATTTGCTTTAAATAAAGTTAATAATTTGGTATAATATATATACTAGAAGAAACAATTTAAGGAGTTAGATATGGCAAATTTATTGATAGCTCAAGGCGGTGCTCCGACCGCAGTCATAAACGCATCACTTGCAGGCGTAATTTTAGAAGCAAAAGTCCAAGGATTTAAAGGTAAGGTTTTAGCAGCCAGATATGGAACCAAAGGTTTACTAAAGGAAGACTTTATTGATTTAACCAACCTGTCGGAAAAAGAAATCGAAGCTTTAAAATACAGCCCCGGTTCCGCAATCGGAACCTCGCGACATCCCTTAGAAAAAGAGGATTATGAAAAAATCGTCGCCATTCTAAAAAAACACGAAATTCGTTATCTCCTCTTTAACGGTGGTAACGGAACCATGGATACACTCGGGAAAATCTATCAACATGCGCAAGGATATGAAATCTACACAGGTGGGATTCCAAAAACCATCGACAATGACATTGCGATAACCGACCATGCTCCCGGATATGCGAGCAATGCCCGGTATATGGCTTCCATCGTTAACGACTGTAACCAAGACATCAAGGGAATGCCAATTCATGTCAGCATTATCGAAACCATGGGCAGAAACACTGGCTGGCTCGCTGCTGCGAGTGCGCTTGCGAGAAGAAAGGAAAGCGATGCTCCCCACTTAATCTATTTACCTGAACGTCCTTTCAACCAACAGAAATTTTTAAAAGATGTAAAAAATTTATTTGATAAATACGGAGGCGTAGTAGTCGTTGCGAGCGAAGGCTTGAAATATGCGGACGGAACCCCGATTGTTGAGCCGATGCTAACCGTCGGGAGAGCAGTATATTATGGAGACGTTTCCTCGCATCTGGCAAATCTCGTCTTAAAAGAACTTGGAATCAAAGCAAGAAGCGAAAAGCCGGGCATTATCGGCCGCTGTGCTTCCGCTTTAGTTAGCGACATCGACCGCGAAGAAGCAATCCTAATGGGAAGATGGGCAACAAAAACCGTTCTTTTAGAAAAAAACGGATATATGGCAGGAATCAAACGTATCTCAAATAATCCCTACCAAATCGAACCGATTCTGATTCCAATTCAAGAAGTCATGCTTTACGAAAGAACCTTACCCGATCATTTTATTAATGCGGAAGGTAATGGTGTCACTCCTGCTTTTGAACAGTGGCTCCGGCCTTTAATCGGAAATCTCCCCGAACATATAAATTTACTTGATAGAGAGGAAGAAGATGAAACTTTATAAAAACGGAAAATTATTAATTGACGGTGCATTTATCCAAAAAGATTTGCTTATTGAAGACGGAAAAATCAAAAAAATTGCTTCTGATCTCGAATGCAACTGTGAAACAATTGATGTTAAGGGCAAGAAAATCATCCCCAAGTTAATTGACATCCATTCCCATGGAGCAAACGGAATTGATTTTAATCTCGCAAATCTTGAAGAAATGCGAAAACTAATGGAATTTTATAAAAGCCGGGGCGTTGGAACCGTCCTTCCAACCGTGATGACCGACGAAGATGAAGTAATGAAAAAACAACTTTCCTTAATCAAAGAACTAGCAAAGGAATATCCCGAGATTAAAGGAATCCATCTTGAAGGACCTTTCCTTGCTGAAGAATATCGCGGCGTTATGCCCATAAGACTTCTTCAAAACGCCAGCTTTGAAAAATTTCAAGAATACCAACAAGCAGCAGGCGGTTTGATTAAACTTGTAACCGTCTCTCCGGAAGTTCCGGGAGCAATTGACTTCATCAAGAAAGTTATAGAAACCGAAGTTGTAGTCAGTCTCGGTCATAGCGGCGCTGATTATGAAACAGCAATGAAGGCGATTGAAGCCGGTGCGAAATCCTTTACCCACACTTTAAATGCGATGAAACACCTGACCCAACATGCTCCGAATATTGCCGGTGCTGCTTATCTTTCCGACAATTATATCGAAGTAATCTGCGACGGTAGACACATCCATCCCGATGTTGTTCGCTTCTTAGTTAAAGTCAAAAGTCTCGATAAATTCATCGGTGTTACCGACAGTATGATGGCCGCAGGCCTAGGTGATGGCCGTTATCGCCTCGGTGTCAATGATGTAACCGTCATTGACGGAGATGCGCGCTTAACCGACGTCGGTACGAGAGCAGGGAGTACTTTGCTAGCCGATATTTGCCTCAAAAACTTTTTAAAATTCACCGGTCTGCCGCTGGAATCCGGGATCAAAATTATGACCGAAAACCCCGCAAAATTGCTTGGATTATATGATTTAACCGGAAGCATTGAAGAAGGAAAGTTAGCAGAAATATTAGTCATTGATTAAATTATTTATATAAGAAAAAAAGTGAAGTTAGAAGAAATCTTCTTTAATGCTTCACTTTTTTTATTAAAATATATGTTGCTTAAAATAATACTTCACTTGAACAACACTGTTTTCAGGATAAACCGGAACGATATTTCCTTCAATTTCCTGATTATTAACAACAAGTTTATTTACATCGGAACGGATTAATTCAATTTCATATTTAGAGCCTCTGAATAATCTGGAAACTTTTACTTTATCCCAAGCCTGCGGAAATACGGGATTGATTTTCAAACCGGAAAACTCTGGGCTAATACCTAGAAGAAACTGGGTAATCCCCCTATAGAGCCAACCGGCAGAACCGGTAATCCAGGATTGAGGTGCATAACCCTTTTTTCTGACACATTCCGGACCGTAATACATATTAGATACAGCATATGGTTCAACCCCGGAATTCGGATTAAGAGGATTATCATAAGCTAAAATTTTAATAGTTTCATAAGCTTTTTCCCCTCTTCCCAGCAGGCAATCAGCGACGATCTTAAAAGTTACACCATGGATATAAACAGAGCCGTTTTCAAAGACGCCTGGTTGAAAATACGACATTCTTCCGATATTAGGATCTCTTGCCGTCATTGAAGGCGCACATTGTAGATAACCATAATCACATTTCAATCTTTCTTCAACAACGTCCATTAATTTATGCAAATCTTCAACATCAAAGATGCCGGCAAGAACTGCCCAAGTTTGCGGGTTCAACATTATTTTAGCATCTACACTATCCTTGGAACCCACTTTGTTTCCATAATCATCATAACCATAAATGAAATATTTTCCGTCCCAACCATTTTTTAAAATCGCAGCTTTTAATTTTTCAATTTCGGCTTTTAATTCAGTTATAATTTCGTTTTGATTGCCTTCTTCTTCAAGAATTTCAATAAACTCATTTGAAGCTTTTATTGTAGCAATAGAAAGCCAAACACTTTCTCCGCGGCCCTGCATTCCAGCATTATCAATTGAATCGTTCCAATCTCCGCCCCGCCATAGGATTAAGCCATGCTCGCCTTTTTCACTATATAAATATCTAAGTCCACGAAGCATATGGTCCCTAACTGTTTCTTGCAAATCAGAACCATAATAACCTACTTTTTCGTCAAGCAAGTCAAAATCTCCGGTTTCTTTTAAATAAGCCAAAACCGTCGCCGGTATCCAGGCCGCTCCGTCTTGATAGGGATGAGGTTCGATTGGTTCATACATTCGAATAGTATTTCCGTTGGTAAATTGAAACTTTAAGGTATAAAGCAATTTTTGTTTTGCTGTTTCTGGATCAAGTGAAGCAAAACAGGAACAATCCTGTAGGACATCTCTAAAGCCTTTTCCGTAAACCCGAGCCCAGGTTTTCCCTAAGCTAACCTGACGTTTTAACCAAACATTGGTCATCGTGTTTAAATATTCGTCCGGGGTTTCAACGACCATCTTTTCTATATATGCTTCATGTACCTGATCTAGTCTTTGTAAATTTTCTTCAAAATATCCTGGTTTAAGGTATTTATCCGCTATGGCAATAGCATCAGTTCTTTCTTTACAAAGACCGATTACGAGATTAATCGTAATTTCTTCTCCCGGTTTCAAAGCAAAATCATATTGAAATACACAGGCAAAGTTCTCTTCGCTTACGGTATCAAAATTAGATAAGCTTTTATTCTTTAAAGCCAAAGGATGTTCAATGCTTCCATATCTTCCAATAAACTTATCATCCGTTGTTTCATAGGCCTTAGGTAAAAAATCAGATTTAAAGAAAATAGTTTGATAAGGATTTTCTAAATTAAAACCATTATGTTCAAAAATCAACCCCTGCAAATCATCATCCCATTCACCTTGATTATAGCCAATATGCCAAGTTGTATTTACAAATGGTCGCACATAAGGATAGATACTCAGATTTCTCACTTTACTATCCGAGTTTTTAATCTTAATATGCATTATTTCCGCAAAATCCTTTTCAGGAACACTAAGCGTGAGTTCAAAATCAATATTCTGATAAGTACTGAAAATTCTTGAATAACCCAACCCAACATGCGTTTCAAAACGTTCGAAATTAAGTTGCCTGAAATTGCGGTTTGCTGCATAATAGATGCCGCTATCACGGTCTTTAATATAGACAAGCCGGTAATCTAAAACAACTCTTCTTAAATCGCCTTGGTTTACTGCCGATGAAGGACCGATTCCAAACTGATTTAAATTAACTACAATTTCTTCATTCCAGATATAATTAAGCAAGGGTCTTAAAGGATACATATCCTTAATTACATATTCTTTTTTCTGATTATCAAAATAACCTATCATTCTAATCCCTTTCTTCTACATTTTTATAAACTGTATAGACCCACCGTCTAATCTTGATTTCTCAGCAGCAAATGCCATTAAGTGACTTTCAACCGAAACATCCAAATAGGATATACGCGAGCTTTTTATTCCATTTAATTCTTTGTGGAGTTCATTCATCATAAAATAATCGCCGCCGTTATGACCACCATAAACTGCTTCTGAGATATCAATAGGAATATTAATTACCTCACCCTGATAAGGTCTGATTTCGAGAAAATTATCTTCCATTATCCCAACTAATTCAGCCTTAGTACCATGAATTTTAATATCGCGATAAATTTCTTTAGAGAAGGCGGACATTGTTAGGGAAGCAGTAATTCCACCTTCAAAATTCATAATTGTAACCTGATGATCAGCAACATCATTGTCTGATTTGTAAACGCAACGATCATAATTACTATATTTCAAATCTTTAAAAATATCCGCATCGGAATTATTTCCTTTTAGAAAATACCCAGCCATCCATCTATACTTTGTATAAAGTCTTTGAGCATTGAAGGCACAGGAATCTTTAAGAGCGCAGTCACTACAATATTCACTGCTTCCTTCAGGAGCGTTTTCTTTTTTGAAATAGGTTAAATCACCTAAGGAATTAACGGAAAGACAAGGTTTATTGATTAAATATCTAATGATATCAAGATCATGACAACACTTGGCTAGTATAATCGGACTGCTCTTGGCACTGGAGCGCCAAGGGCCGCGTACATAACTATGGGAATAATGATAATAACCAATATTTTCGCTGGCATTAATCGTCATTATTTCACCCAGAATGCCACTATCAATGATTTCTTTGACCTTATCATAGAAGGGTGAATACCTTAAAACATGACAGACTATTACCTTCCGATTAAATTGCTGAGAGTATTTTAAAATTTCTAAACAATCTTCAACACTGGTTGCAATCGGTTTTTCAAGCAATAAATCATAACCATGTTGAAGACAGGCTACAGCGTGCTCCCGATGAGAAGCATCTTGCGTTGAAATAGCAACTATATCTAAATCAAGTCCAGCTTTTAAGAAATCATTATAGTCGCTAAATAGATGCTTGACACCATAATCTAATTTAGCTTTTTCTAATTTCAATATATCATTATCAACCGCAGCAATAAATTCAAATTGGTCCGGAAATTCTTTTGCATAACCGCCATAAATTTGTCCTCTGCCGCCAAAGCCAATTACTGCTAACCTTTTTCTTTTCATAATCTCCTCTTCTTTGCTTTATTCAATAACAACTTTAATCTTAACAGCTTCTCCCCAAACACCTTGATTCGACTCCGGTTGAATGATGATATAGAAAGTCCCTTTGTAGGAAAATTCATATTCAAAAGTTTCCGTTGTTACCTCACCAAGCATATTAGTGTAATTAACTTTCTCATCAAAGTCAACCAAATGGACATTGTAATGCCACAAATCGCCCTGTGATTTATCCCAATTAAGAGTTAACTTATTGTCTTTAAAACTAGCTTTAACATTAGCTATTTTTGAAGGAACTAAATCCGATAAGAGTTCAAAAGTCGATCCTAAATCACGTTTTTGCCAGTCCGCGAAAGAAACTGTCGAAAAGTCTATTAAGGCTGTGGCTTCTTGATTCATCTTATCTTGGGGTGTTTGGTCAATTACTAAGAAGTAATCTAAAGAACTACTATAATATTTGTTGTCCTTAAACAAATACCAAGGCGTATTTTCGCCAACATAGATAAACTTTGGTTTTTCTACATCAGAAATATTTACAATTCTATTTTCGATAAATTTATTACCTGACCAATTTGGCCTACCGTTTAAAGTTCGAATACTAATAGCATATTTATCAGCTTGATCATTGATAATCAAGTTCTCTTTTACAAGCAAGTTCCTTGTAGTATGAAACTCTTCCGGAACTGCTTTGTAGTAATTTGTAAAATCGGTGACTTGTAATTGTCCCCATTGATTTCCATTAGCTTTATTGCAAGCAATCCGGTTATTGAGAATGTAACTATCGAGATTAGCCATTGTTGCAATACCGGCACCATTGTTGGAATAACAATTATTATATTGAACAGTGATATCAATACAATTCCAATCTATATCAATGCCCATACCATCGTAAGGGACACCGGCAGAATCATTTAAATAAACTTCGTTAAATTTTATTTCCGATGACGCTGCACCCAATGTCATCAAACCTGTTTCGCCTGATGATTCCAAACCCATTGTATTAATGCCGGTTAAATAGACAATATTTCGATTCATTGTTGAGTTTGTAACAGAATTAACATAGGCACCTATTTGACCAATGTTATAAATTACATTGTTATCAAAATAAACATCTCTATATACTTTATGGTCGGCTCCGACCATGCTCAAATCACTTAACCAAGTTTGAATATATAGGCCAATGTTCCCAATATTAAAAATCTCATTATACTTTACATGAACATTTGTTAAGAGATCGTGAGGAATATTGCTGCCGTCTTCACCATAAGGAAAAACTGCATCTATTTCAATACCATTTGCTTTAGTCTTATAACCATCACTATAAACTCTGTTATTTATAATATAAAGGTTTTTGTATTTGTCGGTGGGATTTGAGTAAAGGCAATGAATAATTGAAGGGAAATTCCCACCATGCTCAGTCCGATCTTGAGCTTCCATGTAAAACTCTAAACCTTCAATTACGATGTTTGAAACTTTTTCAAGATATATGGTTCTTTTATATCTCGTTGTAATAAGCGGTCTTTCTCCTTCGCCGTAGGATCCAAAATAAATCGGATTATCATCACTTCCGCTTTGAAAAACATTCAAAGTATCTCCCGAAAAGACATCTCCACACTTAAACAAAAATTTATCTCCAGGTAATTTTTCAATTTGGTTAACTTTTCGAATTGTCTTAATAGGGGTTAGTTCAGAAAGACCATCATTATCATCACTTCCACTATTGGAAATATAAAAAGTTCTACCTGTGCTCGGCGGAAACTCCAAACCTTTTTCACCTAAATTGCTTGTAAAAGTGAAGAAATAATCTTCTTCTACACCACTTAAATCTTGATAATGAGGAAATTCTACCGGCTTATCGGTGCAACCTACAAACAAAAAAGTTAAACTTAGGAATAAAGTAATAATTAAGATTTTAGTTTTCATTCTCCGTATAACTCCTTTGCTCGTTGATTAATTTCATTAATGTATTTGCTACCTTTCATTTCGTAATATCTGACAAAATCATTCCAAATAGAATCACGAGTATCCTGTTTTGCTTTCGGAGTTGAACCCGCAACATTTCCGACTATGCTCTTAAAGGTGATTGCAATCTTATCATCCAATTCCGCTTGAACAATCGAATATTCAGGACCGGTAGAAACAAATGCTAATTCATCAATAAATAGATATTCTTTTTTCCAGGCACTCATAAGTTGGTCAACCACTTCAGGATAAGGTCGCGGATCATTCGTGAAAATAGTTTCCCAAGAAGCCAATCCCTTTAAACGATAGATTCCAGGAGCAATCAGATTATCATATAAAACTTTTTGATGTCCGTTATTATCCAAAGCTAATAAACTTTTTAAATCCCCATTTTCTAAGACCTTATAATGTCTATTCTCAATTCCCCAGGTTAATAAACGGTCTCCCTCATCAGAAAGCATCCAATCGATAATTGATAAAATCTTCTTCTTTTTATTCTCGGTAACATCATTATTGATCGCTAAGTAACCAAAATTATTTTGACCGCCAAGGATCATCTTTTTGTCATTTTTACCTGTCACAACCGGCATTCCACGAACAACATCGCTCATTGTTTTAGAACCTGCAACTTTGCCGACATAACCTTTCATCATATCAACAACACCACTTCCCATTGTTGCCGTGGTATTATAAACTACCATTCCGGCTTTCCCATTTACAAAATTATTTTTTGCTCCTTCAACGGTTGTAGAGGTGCTGTAATTTGGGTCTATAAACCCTTTATCATACATTTCAGCCATAAACATTAGGGCTTCATACATTTCAGCAGATGTTGCTTCTGGCAACCATTTACCTTCGTCGTTTTGGTACCAACCAGAGGGAGTAACTTCAAACATGTTTAAGATTGGATACCACCAATAAACACCCTCGTCTTTAGGCAAAGTATAACCATATGTGTCATCAATTCCATTACCGTCCGGATCACCGTAGGTAAAGCCTTCTAACAAATCATAAAAGTTCAAATAATTGAAACTGGGGTCTTCCGGATCGACTAATTCTCTGCCGCTACTAGGTTTAAAACCTTTTAATTCTAGTGCCTGATACCAATCACGACGATAAAACATTCCGACTTCCGCATACAATTCACCCGGTTCTTCAAAATCTCGATGAATGATAATCGGATAGGAATAATAATCACCATTTAAAAACATTTTAACTTCTCTTTCAGTGCCTAAGGCTTTAAAAGCATGTTCCAAATTGGGATAATCCTTTAAATAAGGTGAATAATTCATCAGAATTTCGGCTTCAACCCAGGCTGTATAAGTGGGTTCTTTGCGGAAATGGATGAAAACGTCCGGAACATCGCCACCACCGATAAGTTGATTTAATAAAGTCGGTGAAGATGTATAAGTAGTCGTTGTAATTTTGAATTTAACTTGAAATTTTTCTTCAACCATATCCAAAATAAGCTTTGTTTCTTCAATTGGACTTTGTAAATCATCCATATCATGACCAAACAGATTAATTATCAATCTGCCATCACTAGTAAATTCATCTTCTTTATAAAAATCCAATTCTCCACCACCACAAGCGCTAAGTGCCGACAAACTTAAAGCCAGTAATAATACGATAATAAATTTCTTCATAATTCCTCCTCTTTATTCCTTTACTGCTCCTATAGTAACGCCTTTAATAAAATGCTTCTGCAAAAACGGATAAATTACCATAATTGGCAAGATCGAAACTACAATTCCAGCATATTGAATACTTTTACCGATGACTTGAACTTCGCCACCAATACTAGAGTTTGTTCCTCTGCTTTTTTCGATAATAATCTGAAGGGCATAAGCTAAGGGCCTTTTGTCCGCATCAGCTATGAATAACATTGCTGAATACCAGTTGTTCCATTGACTGACTCCAATAAAAACTGCAATCGTTGCGAGAACCGCTTTCGAAAGCGGAAGAACAATACTAACAAAAATTCGAAATTTGCTTGCCCCGTCAATTATGGCTGCTTCCTCAATTTCTTTCGGAAAGTTAAGGAAAAAACTTCTCATAACTAACATATTAAAAACGCTCATAAAATGGGGGAATATCATAACCTCTAGGGTGTTATAAAGTTTTAAATCTTTTATGAGCAAGTAATAGGGAATTAAGCCACCACCAAAATACATTGTAAAAACAAAGTAAAAGGTAAGAGTTTTACGGAAAGGCAAGTTTTTCCTGGAAAGAACATAAGCAGTTAAAGTCGTAATAGTTAGTTGATAAATAACTGTAGCTAAGGTGATATAAACCGAATTTAAAAATGCGCGACCAAAATTATAGGTTCGGTTTGTAAAAATTGCTCGATAGCCATCTAATTGAAAATCATTTGTCCACAAAGCTAAAGGGTTACCAATAATGTCTTTGTCCGACATAAACGATTTTATAAAGATTGACCAAAAGGGATAAATTATTGAAAAACATAAGAGCACTATCACAGTTATACTTAATATTTTAAAAGATGTATCAAACCAATCTTTTTTTAGGTTGCTTTTTCTTCTTCCTCTTACCATCTTAATACATTCCTTCTCCATTTAGATTCTTCAAAACCTTATTAGCGCTTAACAATAATATTGCATTGATAATATTCACAAATAATCCGATTGCTGTCCCTTCAGCAAACCTACCTTGATTAACTCCATATCTATATAAGAAAGTGTCAATAACATCAATTTTATCATAAACCAACTCATTGTATAAATTATATATTTGGTCAAAATTTCCACCAACCAAAGCGCCAATTCTTAAAATAAACATTATTGAAATAGTTGATTTTATTCCCGGCAAAGTAATGTACCTTATCTTTTGCAGGCTATTGGCGCCGTCAATTGAAGCTGCTTCATATAATTCGGGATTTATACCATTGATTGCGGCTAAATATATAATGCTACCCCAACCGACTTCTTTCCAAATATCGGAAAAAATCACCAAGGCAAGAGCGGAATTTCCATTACTTAAGATTTTTACGCCATCAATCCCGAGCAGAGATAATATTCCTCCATCTTCCAATAGGGAAAAGATTAGCCCAGCAATAACTACCCAAGATAAAAAATGAGGCAAGTAAAGGATTGTTTGTATCGGACCTTTAACCTTTTTGCTTCTGATTTCATTGATCATAATAGCTAAAATAATAGGTGCCGGAAATCCGAGAATAATCTTGAAAAAATTTATAACAATTGTATTCTTTAAAGCAATCCAAAACTGTTCAACTGAAAAAATTGTTTTAAAATTGTCGAACCAGACCCAAGGACTTCGCATAATGCCTAGTCTAAAATCAAATTTTTTAAACGCCAAAATAATCCCATATATTGGCACATAGGAAAAAATAAACGTTAAAACTAAAGCAGGGAGTATCATTATATAAAATACCCTATTATTTTTAACTTCTTTTAATGTCTTCTTAATTTTTTCATACATTTTCTACACCTAACCTAACATTTCCAATAATAATTTTTAAAATGTTAACCCTTACATTTATTATAACTGCTTCTAAATTTTAATAAATGTTGTCATTTATCATTAAAATGTCTTTATATTAAATAAATCCAAATTAAAGAGCCTTTAAATTGTCTTCACAATTCAAAGGCTTTTTAATAATCATTTATTTTTTAAATTTGCATAAACTCTCGGGCTATATCCTACATATTTTTTAAATATTTTACTAAATTGATAATAATCATTATAACCAACGGAATATGAGACTTCTTTCATTGTCATTGTTCCCGCTTCAATATAATGTTTGGCTTGTTCCATACGGTATTTAACTAGATATTCGATAAAGGGACAGCCAACATTTTGTTTAAACAAAATGCTTAGATAGGAAACAGTATAATTATATTTTTCAGCATACATTGATAAATAAAGTTTTTTATCAAAATTTTGATGAATATCATCTAAAATGCTGTTTATAACTGATTTAATAGCAGTTTCAGATCCTTTATCGGGATTATTTTGACTTTGAACAAATGACTGATAAGTCAATCGAAGTTGTATTAAAAAGTCTGATGTCGTCTCAAAAGCTGAACTTATTATCAGATCTTCAGTTTGAAAATTCACCTTATTATTAGTGATAATAATTTTTATAAAATTATCTTGATATTCATAGATGATATCATCTTTGTATAAATTTTCAAAATATGTACTAGGTTTTGTACAAATTATAAAAGTTTCATTAGAAAATCTAATTCTTTTATTTAGTTCATTAAGCAAGTCCTTGCTAATTACCAAATTGTCTGTATGAATAAATGAGTTTAGCAGGTTATCGAGAAAAGCTCGGTCTAAACTCCTTTTGCTTTTTTTTAACACCTTAATTAATTCTTGTTTTTTTATAGGTTTTGTAAAATAGGCTTTAGCTCCGATCTCAATTGCTTGTTGAGCATAATCAAATTTATCATAAGCACTGAGAAAATAAATGATGATATCATTTTTTAAATTATAAATTTGTCTAGCTAATTCTAAACCATTAAGTCTCATCATATGAATATCTAAGATTACTATATCCGGTTGGAGTTCAATCAGTTCATCAATAACCATAGTTGGATTTGTTTGATAACCACAAATTTCAAAGCCCAATTCGTTCCAATCGATTAAAACTAATAATTCTTTTAAAACGATTTCTTCATCATCCACTAAATAAACTTTATACATCGATTTTCTCACTTATTATAATCATTTTTGTAACAAATCCTTTTCCATTATTTGATGAAACTAATATATTGCTTTTTTCGGAGGCAATTGCTTTGATTCTTCTTTGAATGTTAATTAAAGCAATTCCAGAATCAACATTACTAATTTGTTCGTGATTATTTATTAAAGCATTATTAATTTCTTCAATTTTTTCTTGGCTCGCGCCGACACCATCGTCACTAACCGTAAAAATAATCTTCTCCTCATTTTGAATGATATCTAGATAAATATTCCCTCTATTATCACTAAAACTATGTTTGTAACTATTTTCAATTAAGGGCTGTAAGATAAACTTAGGTATTTTAATGTTATTTAACCTACTATCATATTTAAGAGAAACATTAATGTTTGGACGGCGATGGTTTTGAATATTTATATATGACTTAAGGGCTCTTAATTCTTGTTTAATTGTTGCAGTATCACCAGGAACTAAACTATATCTTAATACATCACATAAACTATCAATACAATCAACCACTTTTTCTTTTTCACCTAAATTAACCAAAGCTCGAATTAAACTAAAGGTATTAAATAAAAAGTGTTTATTTATTTCCGAATTTAAATATTTGATCAAATAACTCTTGTTCTCAATTATTAATTCCAAAGATTTCATTTTCGAACGCAAGATATCTTTGTTTAATTTATTAATCGAATCCATCATATTATTAAAGTATTGAATGACTTTATTGATGTCCTTATCTTGCGTATATTCCATTTTGGTATTAAAATTGCCTTTTCCAATATGGTTAAATGTGGTGATAAAACGATAATACTCTTTAGAATTTGAATAACTAATTAAGAAAAAGATTATAGAGGTAATAATTATAATTAGCAAGTTTGTAAAAGCATAGGAAATATAGATCGTTTTAATATTTTTTAGAACGGCTGCTCTTGTGAATACACTAATTATGTACCAATCGAAATATCCAATTATTTGCAGTTTTGTTCGGAGATTCTTTATATCTATTTTTTCAAAATTAACAAAAGAAGATAAATTTCCTTGATAAATAATGTTCATGTCCGGACTTATTATTCCGGTACTAACGCCGGCAACTTTCGTCAGATTTACTGTTTCAAACAATTGATCGGAATTAATAATCAAAATTCCTAATCCGATTGGCTGATAAATGTTTTCGCCATATGATTTTAAAACAACTCTACTTAATGCTACATATCTTAAAGGAATACCATCCTCTGAATAAAGTTTATTATAAAATAAAGTTCCTTTTCGACTATCATCATTTTTAAGCAAATTTTCAAAACTAGCAAAATTATTTTTTAATAAATATAAACTGTTTTGCTGGTAAATTCCTTGTTCAAAAACAATATTATCATCTTCTGTCAATGGAAAATATGCTATATCAAGAACCAAAGAATCAAATAAAATAATATTGGCGAAATGTTTATAAATTATTTCATAACTATAGAAATTATCTATTTCATTAAGGTGCAGTGAAGCCTCCTGAAATTCATTATTAAAAAATACTTGTGTGCTTAATCGAGAAAGGTTCAACAATTTATATTCTACATCTCTGGCAATTGATTCATTTATTATTTCAGTTTGTTGTTCTATTTTTTTATCAGTGCTGGAATAAACAATTGCAAATTCAAAGACAGATAACATTATTATTAATATAGTAATAATTAAAATATTTTTCTTAGCAATCACACTAATTATTTTAGTTTTTTTCATAAGCACCTCTATCTGCACCTTATTTAAAATACCACATTTCGCCTTTTTTCGCAAGCTAGAAAAATGTTTAAAAAGAACAGTTTACACTGTTCTAAAATTTTTTTATCCCTAAATTTATTCGTTAGATTCAAATACACTTTCATGAAGCATTACTAAATCATCGAGATAAACTGTAAAAGAATCCATATGCATTTCGCCATTAACATATAAGCCTTCAACTACAAAGCCAACTCCTGCTTCGGTTACATCAAATCCGACCAACACCCACTCATTTGTTGGAATTTCAT